>CAURCY010000034.1:0-16195 GCA_963523355.1 uncultured Streptococcus sp. | reverse complement strand
TGTTGTCTTCCATCTCTGTTTCTAAAATAATGTTGTCATACTTATCTAAAATCTCCTTGACATTATTAAGTCCTAGACCTCTATTTCTTCCCTTGGTAGAGAAACCTAAGGCAAATAAATCCTCTGAAGGCGTCATAGTGATTTTGCATGAATTCTGGATAACTATAACTGTTTCAAAATCCATTTTAATGACTGCAACTTCCATTTGTTTCAAATAACTATCTGCAGCACCTTCAACAGCATTGTTTAATAAAATGCTCATGATACGAACAAGATCAAGTAAATCTATTGACAGTCTAGTAATGATATCCTTTACTTCCAATGTAAACTCTACATCATTTTTTCGTGCATAGACAATCGATTGAGCAATTAAACTTCGTAAAGCAGAATCTTCTATATTATTTAAATCAAAGTAAGTATATTTTTCTGACCTCAATTTCTGATTTGCTTTTACTAAGACTTCATTGTAAACTCTGTCAATTTCTTGTAAATCTCCACTGTCAATCGCCATTTGCATGCTAACAAGCATCCCTGCATAGTCATGACGAAAACCTCGAATTTCATTATACAACTCCACAATTTCATCAGTATAAGTCTGTAAATGCTTTTGTTCAAATTTCTTTTGTTTTAGAGCAATCTCTTTTTCAATTTGAACCTTGTGAGAATTCATTGCAAAGAAAATCAATAACAAGCAAATAAAAACAATGGTTGATAAAATACTTCCGAAGCTATTTAAATGATGAGTTGTACTTACTATATCTGAAATAAACAATAAAATATGCAAACCAAAGAAAGCAACTATTACTTTTTTTAAAAAAGGGTACAGATAATCTTTATCAAAATAAGTAAGTTCTAAATGGAAATAAGTAATAATTTTTTTAATAATAAAATATGTTAGTAATAGTACTCCTAAATAAAACATCACTTCATGTTCTATCACAAAAGCATCACCTGTTATAGAGGATAGGGTTACTGATAAAAAAGTATGTGTACTATGATATAATAAAGACAATAGTAAACTGATAAACATTCCTTTATGCTTATCATACTTCTTTAAAACTACTATAGAAGTATATAGAATAAAAGGAAATATAAACTTTTCAATCCCTAACCCAGCTAATGAAATAAAGTCAAAGAAAAATTCAGCTACAGACTGATATACAAATATACAAGCTATAAATAAATATCTTTCTTTTTTAGTTACTTTACAAATTAATTCATAGCTTATTGTTAAAATAAAAATATGAAGAATAACTATTCCAAATCCTAATAAACTCATCCTATCACCCTATAATATTACTACTTTGTCCTATTTGAAAAAAGATGTTTAAAAAAGTAAGGTAGTCTTTTATCTCCACCTCGAATCTCCTGCAATTCTGCCTCTGTTACTTCTTTAAATTGTTCCAACTTTACTGTATTTTTCATAATGAAATCTCCTGTATTATTTTTTCTTGTAAGTTAACTTACACACCTATTATACAAAATGAAGACCTTGTAAGAAAAAATTCTTCCCAACTGTACATTTTTGCACCTGAAACGCACTTTTTTAAGAAAAAAGCTGGGATAAATCCCAGCTTCGCATCTAAAATTGATCCCAGCAGGATTCGAACCTGCGACCGTTCGCTTAGAAGGCGAATGCTCTATCCAGCTGAGCTATGAGACCTAACATGACCATTCTATCAAAAAACAAGAGCTAAGTCAATCTTCTATTTGTGGTAAGGAGAACCCTGTTGAATTGTAAAAGCACGGTAAATTTGTTCAACTAAAACCAATCTCATTAACTGATGTGGCAATGTTAGACGTCCAAAACTGACAGAAAGATTGGCCCTATTTTTTACAACAGGAGCTAGACCCAAACTTCCTCCAATGATAAAAGTAAGCGTTGAGTATCCTTTTATAGAAGCTTGCTCTAGTTGCTTACTCAATTCCTCTGAGGAGAGTGTTTTTCCTTCAATGGCTAGTACAATGACAAAGTCTCTTTCTCCAATCTTAGAAAGAATTCTTTCACCTTCTGTTTCCAAGATTTTTTGATTTTCTAATTCACTGGCTTTGTCAGGTGTCTTCTCATCAGTGAGCTCAATCATTTCTAATTTGGCAAAACGTGAAATTCGTTTTGTATATTCAGCAATTCCATCTTTAAGGTATTTTTCTTTTAATTTTCCTACTGTTACAATTTTTATTTTCATTCTTCTATTCTATCATATCCACACTTCATTTCACATCTTATACACAAAAAAATCATCAAAAATTACTAGTGAATTCACAGAATAAAGTGAGTTATCCACAACTTGTGTAAAACTTTAAGCTTTTAAGTTTGGATTAAGTTAATAGGTTTATAATCTGTGTAAATAAATAACAAACGGAGGCGTTTATGAAACACTTACAAAAATTTTACAAAAAAGGAGTTAAAGTTCTAATAATCATTCTAATCGGATTTTTAAGTGGTGCCTTAGGAAGTTTCGTAACATTACAACTTTATCAAAAACAAGGAAATCAAGCTACAAATAATAATTCTGGCACTGTCACTCAAACATCCTATAAGAATGAAAATTCAACCACTCAAGCAGTAAATAAAGTTAAGGATGCTGTTGTCTCAATCATTACTTATTCTTCTTCTAGCAGTAGACAAAGTAGTGTATTTAATGCTGACGAAACTAATTCTGATTCAGACAATCAACAAATCGCAAGTGAGGGATCAGGTGTTATCTATAAAAAGGATGATAAAGATGCCTATCTTGTAACTAATACTCACGTTATCAATGGAGCTTCAAAAGTTGATATCCGCTTAGCAGATGGTACTAAGGTTCCTGGTGAAATTGTCGGATCTGATACCTTCTCTGATATTGCTGTCGTTAAAATTTCTTCCGAAAAAGTTACAACAGTCGCAGAATTTGGAGATTCAAGTCAACTTAGTGTTGGAGAAACAGCGATTGCTATCGGTAGTCCTCTAGGTTCAGAATATGCTAATACAGTTACACAGGGGATTATTTCAAGTCTTAATCGAAATGTTTCTCTAAAATCTGAAGATGGTCAAGCTATTTCAACAAAAGCCATTCAAACAGATACAGCCATTAACCCTGGTAACTCTGGTGGTCCACTTGTAAACATTCAAGGACAAGTAATTGGTATTACATCAAGTAAAATTGCAAGTAATGGTGGAACATCTGTAGAAGGTCTTGGTTTTGCAATTCCTTCAAACGATGCACAAAATATCATTAAACAGCTTGAAAGTGATGGTAAAGTAACTCGTCCTGCTCTTGGAATTCAAATGGTTAATCTATCAAATGTTGGAGCTAGTGATCTTAGAAAACTTAACATTCCAAGTGGTCTCACTTCAGGTGTAGTTGTTCGATCTGTTCAAAACAATATGCCAGCAAATGGACATCTTCAAAAATATGATGTCATTACCAAAGTTGATGACAAAGAGATTGCCTCATCAACAGACCTACAACATGCTCTTTACAATCATGCTATCGGAGATACTATCAAAGTAACCTACTACCGTAACGGTAAGGAGGAAACAACCTCAATTAAACTAGATAAGAATTCTAGTGATTTAGAGTCTTAATTGACATCAGTGTAAAGAAAACTTTACAGAAAGTAAAAGATATGTTAGTGTAGAATCATGGAAAAATTTGAAATGATTTCTATCTCTGAAATACAAAAGAATCCTTACCAACCTCGAAAAGAATTTGATGTAGAAAAATTAAAGGAATTGGCTCAGTCAATCAAAGAAAATGGGCTCATCCAACCAATCATCGTTCGTCAATCTCCTGTAATTGGTTATGAAATCCTTGCAGGAGAGAGACGATATCGGGCTTCTCTCTTAGCTGGTCTTACTTCTATTCCAGCCGTTGTAAAGCACCTCTCAGATCAGGAAATGATGATTCAGTCTATCATTGAGAATTTGCAGAGAGAAAATTTAAATCCTGTTGAAGAAGCACGCGCCTACGAATCTTTAGTAGAAAAAGGATTTACTCACACTGAGATAGCAGATAAAATGGGGAAATCTCGTCCTTATATCACTAATTTTATTCGTTTGCTTTCCCTACCAGAATATATCTTAACTGAAGTAGAAAATGGAAAAATTTCTCAAGCGCATGCACGTTCACTAGTTGGTTTGGACAAAGAGCAGCAAGACTATTTCTTCCAACTAATTAAAAATGAAGACATCTCTGTGAGAAAGCTAGAATCACTTCTTACAGAGAAAAAACACAAGAAGCAACTAAAAAATGATTCTTTCATCAAAGACGAAGAAGATAAATTAAAAAAACTACTCGGTTTAAGTGTAGAAATTAAACTTTCAAAAAAAGATACTGGAAAGATTATTATCTCCTTTTCAAGTCAAGAAGAATACGATAGAATTATTAACAGCCTGAAATAAGGCTGTTCTTTTATTTTCTCAACTCACAAATTTATCCACCAATTTTTTTATCAAAAAGCCTACTAAATCAAGGATTTTCTTATTTATCCCCAACCTGTGGATAAATACTGCTAACATTGTGGATTCTTTTCCCCAATCTGTGGAAAAATCCTATTATCTATGGTAAAATAAGTCTAGCACTAAACTACTAAAATCATAGTAAAGGAGGAAAATTAGTTGAAAGAAAAGCAATTTTGGAATCGTATTTTAGAATTTGCTCAAGAAAGATTGACTCGATCTATGTATGATTTCTATGCTACACCTGCTGAACTCATCAAAGTAGAAGAAAATACAGCTACTATATTTCTACCGAGATCAGAGATGGAAATGGTGTGGGAAAAGCAATTAAAAGATATTATCATTGCTGCTGGTTTTGAAATTTATGATTCTGAAATCAAACCTCACTATATTTTCACTAAACCTCAGAGTACAGAATCTCCTCAAGTAAATGATACGAATAGTGTCTCTACTTACGATTACACACCTGCACTACCAACGATTCCCTATTCCGAAACAGGGTTAAAAGAAAAATATACCTTTGATAACTTTATTCAAGGTGATGGTAATGTTTGGGCGGTGTCTGCTGCACTAGCTGTATCTGAAGATTTAGCTCTGACTTATAATCCTCTTTTCATCTATGGAGGACCTGGTCTTGGAAAGACTCACTTACTCAATGCGATTGGAAATGAGATTTTGAAAAATATTCCTGATGCGCGTGTCAAGTACATTCCTGCCGAAAGCTTTATCAATGACTTTCTTGAACACTTGCGACTTGGGGAAATGGAAAAGTTCAAAAAGACTTACCGTAGCCTTGATCTCTTATTGATCGATGATATCCAATCTCTCAGTGGCAAAAAAGTCGCGACCCAGGAAGAATTTTTCAATACCTTCAATGCTCTTCATGATAAACAGAAACAGATTGTCCTAACCAGTGATCGAAGTCCTAAACACCTAGAAGGCCTTGAGGAAAGACTTGTTACACGCTTTAGCTGGGGATTGACGCAAAATATCACCCCTCCTGACTTTGAGACACGTATCGCCATTCTTCAAAGTAAAACAGAGCACTTGGATTACCATTTCCAAAGTGATACTCTAGAATACTTGGCTGGCCAATTTGATTCAAATGTTCGAGAATTGGAAGGAGCAATCAACGATATCACTTTAATTGCCAGAGTGAAGAAGATTAAGGATATTACTATTGATATTGCTGCGGAAGCTATTAGAGCACGTAAGCAAGACGCCCGCCAGATACTTGTTATTCCAATTGAGAAAATCCAAACTGAAGTTGGTAATTTTTATGGAGTGAGTGTCAAAGAAATGAAGGGGACGAGACGAGTTCAAAACATCGTTTTAGCACGTCAAGTTGCCATGTATCTAGCTAGAGAACTGACAGATAACAGTCTTCCAAAAATCGGAAAAGAATTTGGTGGAAAGGATCACACCACCGTGATTCATGCCCATGCTAAAATCAAATCATTGATTGACGAAGACGATAATTTACGTTTAGAAATAGAAGCAATCAAAAAGAAAATTAAGTAGCTTGTGGATAACTTTTCCTTTCTTATCTTTTTTATCCACATTTTTTAAACAAGCTTAAAAGCTTGAAGTCATTAAATAGAAATCAGTTTTCCACAGAATTCACACACTCTATTATTACTATTATCCTTCTAATACTAAAAATAAATAAAGGAGAATCCATGATTCATTTTTCAATTAATAAAAATTTATTTCTACAAGCTTTAAATACCACAAAACGAGCAATTAGCTCAAAAAATGCTATTCCGATTTTATCGACAATCAAAATTGATATTAGCAATGAAGGAATTACTTTAATTGGATCAAATGGTCAAATTTCTATTGAAAATTTCATTTCTCAAAAAAATGAAGATGCTGGTCTTTTGATTACTTCTTTAGGTTCGATTCTTCTAGAAGCTTCTTTCTTTATCAATGTTGTATCTAGTCTTCCAGATGTAACGCTTGATTTCAAAGAAATTGAACAAAAACAAATTGTCTTAACAAGTGGTAAATCAGAAATTACCCTAAAAGGAAAAGATAGCGAACAGTACCCACGAATCCAAGAAATTTCAGCAAGCACACCTTTGGTTCTTGAAACCAAACTACTCAAGAAAATTATCAATGAAACAGCTTTTGCTGCAAGTACGCAAGAGAGTCGTCCCATCTTAACAGGTGTTCATTTTGTATTGAGCCAACATAAGGAACTAAAAACAGTTGCAACAGACTCACACCGCCTTAGCCAGAAGAAATTGACTCTTGAAAAAAATGGAGATGATTTCGATGTGGTGATTCCTAGCCGCTCTCTACGCGAATTTTCAGCGGTATTTACAGATGATATTGAAACTGTAGAGATTTTCTTTGCTAACAATCAAATCCTCTTTAGAAGCGAAAATATTAGCTTCTACACTCGTCTCCTAGAAGGAAACTATCCTGATACAGATCGTTTGATTCCAACAGACTTTAATACTACTATTACTTTTGATGTTGTAAACTTACGTCAGTCAATGGAACGTGCTCGTCTTTTATCAAGTGCGACTCAAAATGGTACTGTGAAGCTTGAAATTAAAGATGGGATTGTTAGCGCCCATGTTCACTCTCCAGAAGTTGGTAAAGTAAACGAAGAAATCGATACTGATCAGGTGACTGGTGAAGATTTGACTATTAGTTTCAATCCAACTTATTTGATCGATTCCCTTAAGGCTTTAAATAGCGAAAAGGTGACCATTAGCTTTATCTCAGCTGTTCGTCCATTTACTCTTGTGCCAGCAGACACTGATGAAGACTTCATGCAGCTCATTACACCAGTTCGTACAAATTAAGTGAAAGAGGTTGAGCCTAGCTCGCCTCTTTTATGATATAATCGAAAAAGAAAAGGAGAGTAGTATGTATCAAGTTGGAAATTTTGTTGAGATGAAAAAACCACATGCTTGTACAATTAAATCAACAGGTAAAAAGGCCAATCGTTGGGAAATTACACGCATAGGGGCAGATATCAAAATCAAATGTAGCAATTGTGACCACCTTGTTATGATGAGTCGCTATGATTTTGAACGAAAAATGAATAAGATTATTGACTAAGAACCCTTAGTTAGAGGGTTAGCAAGTTTTCCCTTTTTGTGTTATAATGTTAGGGATTGAAATGAGAACGGAGAATGAGAAAATATGGCTTTAACAGCAGGTATCGTTGGTTTGCCAAACGTTGGTAAATCAACCCTTTTTAATGCAATTACAAAAGCAGGAGCAGAGGCGGCAAACTACCCATTTGCGACTATTGATCCAAACGTTGGGATGGTGGAAGTTCCAGATGAACGCCTACAAAAACTAACGGAAATGATTACTCCTAAAAAGACAGTTCCAACAACCTTTGAGTTTACAGATATTGCAGGGATTGTAAAAGGAGCTTCAAAAGGAGAAGGTCTAGGGAATAAATTCTTGGCCAATATCCGTGAAGTAGACGCGATTGTTCACGTAGTTCGTGCTTTTGATGATGAAAATGTGATGCGCGAGCAAGGACGTGAAGACGCCTTTGTGGATCCACTTGCAGATATTGATACCATTAACCTAGAGTTGATTCTTGCTGACTTAGAATCAGTCAATAAGCGTTATGCGCGTGTAGAAAAGATGGCACGTACGCAAAAAGATAAAGAATCAGTAGCAGAGTTTAACGTTCTTCAAAAGATTAAACCAGTCCTTGAGGATGGAAAATCAGCTCGAACTATTGAATTTACAGATGAGGAACAAAAGGTTGTCAAAGGTCTCTTCCTTTTAACCACTAAACCAGTTCTTTATGTTGCTAATGTGGATGAGGATGTAGTTTCAGATCCAGATTCTATCGAATATGTGAAGCAAATTCGTGAATTCGCAGCGACAGAAAATGCAGAGGTAGTAGTTATTTCTGCGCGTGCTGAGGAAGAAATTTCTGAGTTAGATGATGAAGATAAGCAAGAGTTTCTTGAAGCACTTGGCTTGACAGAATCAGGTGTTGACAAGTTGACTCGTGCAGCCTATCACTTGCTTGGGCTTGGAACTTACTTCACAGCTGGTGAAAAAGAAGTCCGTGCTTGGACCTTTAAGCGAGGGATGAAAGCTCCTCAAGCAGCTGGTATTATCCACTCAGACTTTGAAAAAGGCTTTATTCGTGCAGTAACCATGTCATATGAGGATCTAGTGAAATATGGATCTGAAAAGGCTGTAAAAGAAGCTGGACGCTTGCGTGAAGAAGGAAAAGAATATATCGTTCAAGATGGCGATATCATGGAATTCCGCTTTAATGTCAAAAAATTTAATAAATAGTGTCAATTAGGTTGGAAAAAAATTCCAACCCTTTTGGCTTTTGAAAGGAAAAATAAATGACCAAATTACTTGTAGGATTAGGAAATCCAGGGGATAAATATTTTGAAACAAAACACAATGTTGGTTTTATGTTGATTGACCAACTAGCGAAGAAACAGAATGTCACTTTTACACACGATAAGATATTTCAAGCTGACCTAGCATCCTTTTTCCTAAATGGAGAAAAAATTTATCTTGTCAAACCAACGACATTTATGAATGAAAGTGGAAAAGCGGTTCATGCTTTATTGACTTATTATGGTTTGGATATTGAAGATTTACTCGTTATTTACGACGACCTTGACATGGAAGTCGGGAAAATTCGTTTAAGAGCAAAGGGATCAGCAGGTGGTCATAATGGTATCAAGTCTATTATTCAACATATAGGGACTCAGGTATTTAACCGTGTTAAAATAGGTATTGGAAGACCTAAAAAAGGCATGTCGGTTGTTAATCATGTTTTAAGTAAGTTTGAACAGGATGACTATGTGGGTATTTTACAGTCTATTGACAAGGTTGACGATGCTGTAAACTACTATTTACAAGAGAAAAACTTTGAGAAAACAATGCAGAGGTATAACGGATAAATGGTGACCTTATTAGATTTATTCTCAGAAAATGATCAGATAAAAAAATGGCATCAAAATCTGATAGATAAGAAAAGACAACTAATACTTGGTTTATCAACGTCTACCAAGGCTCTTGCAATTGCAAGCAGCCTAGAAAAAGAAAATAAGATTGTGTTACTGACTTCAACTTATGGAGAAGCAGAACGAATTATCAGTGATCTTCTTTCTCTCTTAGGAGAGGAACTTGTCTATCCTTTTTTGGTCGATGATTCTCCTATGGTAGAGTTTTTGATGTCTTCGCAAGAAAAAATCATTTCGCGGGTTGAAGCCTTGCGTTTTTTGAATGATCCATCTAAGAAAGGGGTTTTAGTTTGTAATATTGCAGCGAGTCGGTTAATTTTACCCTCTCCGACTAGATTTAAAGAAAGTACTATAAAAATTGCAGTCGGTGAAGAATATGACCAACACGAGCTACTTCACCGGTTAAAGGAAATTGGATATCGAAAAGTTACTCAAGTACAGACACAAGGTGAGTTTAGTATTCGAGGAGACATTTTAGATATTTTTGAGATGTCTCAGTTAGAACCTTTCCGAATCGAGTTTTTTGGCGATGAAGTAGATGGTATTCGTACTTTTGAAGTCGAAACACAATTATCGAAAGAAAATCAGACAAACCTCACTATCTTTCCAGCTAGCGACATACTTTTGAGAGAAAAAGATTATCAACGAGGACAGTCAGCTTTAGAAAAGCAAATTTCAAAGACTCTATCACCAATTTTAAAATCATATTTGGAAGATATTTTGTCAAGTTTTCATCAAAAACAAGTACATTCAGATAGTCGAAAGTTTTTGTCCTTATGTTACGATAAAGCATGGACTGTATTTGATTATATTGAAAAAGATACACCAGTATTCTTTGATGACTATCAAAAATTGATGAATCAGTATGAAGCCTTTGAAAGAGAATTAGCACAATACTTTACAGAAGATTTACAGAATGGTAAATCATTTTCCGAGATGCAGTATTTTGCAGATACAGAGCAAACCTATAAAAAACAAAGTCCAGTTACCTTTTTCTCTAATCTGCAAAAGGGCTTAGGAAACCTCAAGTTTGATCACATTTATCAATTTAATCAATACCCAATGCAAGAGTTTTTCAATCAATTTTCATTTTTAAAAGAAGAAATTGAGCGATACAAAAAAATGGACTACACTATTGTTTTGCAGTCTAGCAATTCAATGGGAAGTAAAACATTGGAGGATGTTTTAGAGGAATACCAGATTAAATTGGATTCCAGAGATAAGTCAAGTATTTGTAAAGAATCTGTAAACTTGATTGAGGGTAATCTAAGACATGGTTTTCATTTTGTAGATGAAAAAATTCTATTGATTACTGAACATGAGATTTTTCAAAAGAAATTAAAACGTCGTTTTCGAAGACAACATGCTTCAAACGCAGAGCGATTAAAAGATTATAATGAACTTGAAAAAGGGGATTATGTTGTTCACCATATCCATGGAATTGGTCAATATCTAGGAATCGAAACAATTGAAATCCAAGGCATTCACCGTGATTATGTCAGTGTACAGTATCAAAATGGTGACCAAATCTCCATCCCAGTAGAGCAGGTTCAGTTACTGTCCAAATATGTTTCAAGTGATGGGAAACCTCCTAAACTCAATAAATTAAATGACGGTCATTTCAAAAAGGCCAAGCAAAAAGTTAAGAACCAGGTAGAGGATATAGCTGACGATTTAATTAAACTGTATTCTGAGCGTAGTCAGTTGAAGGGTTTTGCTTTCTCAGCTGATGATGAAGATCAACATGCTTTTGATGATGCCTTCCCTTATGTTGAAACGGATGATCAACTTCGTAGTATTGAGGAAATCAAGAGAGATATGCAGGATTCTCACCCCATGGATCGACTTTTGGTTGGAGATGTTGGTTTTGGGAAGACTGAAGTAGCAATGCGTGCTGCTTTTAAGGCAGTCAATGATCACAAACAGGTGGTCGTTCTAGTTCCAACGACGGTTTTAGCGCAACAGCACTATACGAATTTTAAGGAACGATTCCAAAATTTTGCTGTTAATATTGATGTGTTGAGTCGCTTTAGAAGTAAAAAAGAGCAGGCAGAAACACTTGAAAAACTAAAGAATGGTCAAGTCGATATTTTGATTGGAACGCATCGTGTTTTGTCAAAAGATGTTGTGTTTTCAGATTTGGGATTGATGATTATTGATGAGGAACAACGATTTGGTGTCAAGCATAAGGAAACTTTGAAAGAACTGAAAAAACAAGTAGATGTTCTAACCTTGACAGCAACGCCAATTCCTCGTACTCTCCACATGTCTATGCTGGGAATCCGAGATTTGTCTGTTATTGAAACTCCTCCAACCAATCGCTATCCTGTTCAAACCTATGTATTAGAGAAGAATGATAGTGTCATTCGTGATGCTGTCTTGCGTGAAATGGAGCGTGGAGGTCAAATTTACTATCTTTACAATAAGGTTGACACGATTGACCAGAAGGTTTCGGAATTACAGGAGTTGATTCCAGAGGCTTCGATTGGGTATGTTCATGGACAAATGAGTGAAATTCAGTTGGAAAATACTTTACTGGACTTTATTGAAGGTCAGTATGATATTTTGGTGACAACTACTATTATTGAGACAGGGGTAGATATTCCAAATGCCAATACCTTATTTATTGAAAATGCAGACCATATGGGCTTGTCAACCTTGTATCAATTAAGAGGAAGAGTCGGTCGTAGTAATCGTATTGCTTATGCCTATCTCATGTATCGTCCAGAAAAATCAATCAGTGAAGTCTCTGAAAAGAGATTAGAAGCGATTAAAGGATTTACAGAATTGGGATCCGGATTTAAGATTGCAATGCGAGATCTTTCGATTCGTGGAGCAGGAAATCTCCTAGGAAAATCCCAGTCTGGTTTCATTGATTCTGTTGGTTTTGAATTGTATTCGCAGTTATTAGAGGAAGCTATTGCTAAACGAAACGGGAATACTAACACAAGAACCAGAGGGAATGCCGAATTGATTTTACAAATTGATGCTTATCTTCCTGATACTTATATTTCTGACCAACGACATAAGATTGAAATTTACAAGAAAATTCGTCAAATTGACAACCGTGTCAATTATGAAGAGTTACAAGAGGAGTTGATAGACCGCTTTGGAGAATACCCAGATGTAGTAGCCTATCTTTTAGAGATTGGTTTAGTCAAGTCATATTTGGACAAGGTCTTTGTAGAACGTGTGGAAAGAAAAGAAAATAAGATTACAGTTCAATTTGAAAAAATTACTCAGCGACTGTTCTTGGCTCAAGATTATTTTAAAGCCTTATCTGCAACGAACTTAAAAGCAGCTATAGCTGAGAATAAGGGATTAATGGAAGTTGTATTTGATGTCCGAAACAAGAAGGATTATGAAATTTTAGAAGGTTTGCTGATTTTTGGAGAAAGTTTATTAGAGATAAAAGAATCAAAGGAAGCAAATCCCATTTAACATTTTTCTTCTATAAAAAGGATAAAAATGGTACAATAATAATTTGAGGTAATAAAAATGAGATTAGACAAGTATTTAAAAGTATCACGAATTATTAAGCGCCGCACAGTCGCAAAAGAAGTAGCAGATAAAGGTAGAATCAAGGTGAATGGAATCTTGGCCAAAAGTTCAACGGATTTGAAAGTTAATGACCAAGTTGAAATTCGCTTTGGCAATAAGTTGCTACTTGTTAAAGTACTAGAGATGAAAGATAGTACAAAAAAAGAAGATGCAGCAGGCATGTATGAAATTCTCAGTGAAACACGGGTAGAAGAAAATGTCTAAAAATATTGTACAGATGAATAATTCTTTTATTCAAAATGAACATCAACGTCGTCGTTACCTGATGAAGGAGAGACAAAAACGAAATCGTTTTATGGGTTGGGTCCTTATTTTGATGATCTTGTTGTTTATTTTACCAACTTATAACTTGGCTCAAAGCTATGATCAGTTACTACAACGCCGTCAGCAATTGACAGAGTTGAAAGAGCAGTACCAAACTCTTAGTGATGAAAAGGATAAGGAATCCGCCTTTGCTGCAAAGTTGAAAGATGAAGACTATGTAGCAAAATATGCACGCGCCAAGTACTATTACTCAAAGAAACGAGAAGCAATTTACACAATTCCTGATTTGCTTCCGAGGTAATGTCATGGAAAATTTATTGGAAGTTGTTGAGCAATTTTTAAGTTTATCAGATGAAAAATTAGAGGAATTGGCAGCTAAAAACCATTTATTACGATTACAAGAAGAAAGGGAAGAGAAGAATGCGTAAGTTCTTAGTAGTTTTATTGCTACCTGCTTTTATCATAACCTCAAGAGTAGTTAGCACAGAAAAACAGCTTCCTTACTCTTCGCAAGAAATTTATTATCTAACTGAGTCTGATTATGGATTCTACTATAAAGAAACTCTGGAATCCCCAATGGTATATGGAGAAACAGCCGTCTATGCTAATGAGGATCTTGTTAAGGAGTCTGGTAAATTGACTCCTGGAACCACCTTTAAAATAGTAGAATGGCGTTTGAATAGACAAGGTGTTCCTGTTTTTAAATTAGATAATCACCAGTTTATCCTTGCAGATAAGCGGTTGGTCTATGATCAAAGTCAAGTTCAAACTCAAAATAGACAAGTATGGTTGGAGCAGGGGTTTGTTATCTATAACAGTCCCTATGATGCGAAAGAAATTTCTTCAACCCTCTCTCCCTATCAACGCGTAACGGTGGATAGAGCTCTCTTTGCTGAGGGACAAGAATTTCTTCATATCAATCAAGTTGGGTGGGTATCAAAAGAGTTCACCTCAGAAGAAGACAATCGCATCCAGAAGGTTCAAGAAGTTTTATCAAACAACTATCAGAATGAAAATTATTCTATTTATGTTAAACAACTGAGTACAGGTAAAGAGGCTGGGGTGAATGAAGACAGCAAACTTTATGCAGCTAGCATCTTGAAACTAGCCTACCTTTATTACGCTCAAGATAAGATAAATCAAGGGGAATATACGCTAGACAGTAGCTTCAAGTATATCCCAGAAGTAAATAGTTTCCCTGGGTCCTATAAACCAGAAGGTAGTGGTAGCTTACCTAAAAAAGAAGATAACAAAGAATACAGTCTTCAACAGTTAATTACCAAGGTAACAAAAGAGTCTGATAATGTTGCTCATAATATTTTAGGTTATTACGTGACCAATCAATCTGACGGGGCTTTTAAAGAAAAAATGTCCACCATTATGGGCGAAGATTGGGATGTGAATGATAAACTGACTTCTTCAAAAATGGCTGGAAAAGTCATGGAAGCTATTTATAATCAGAATGGTTTTGTCCTAGAGTCTCTAGGTAAGACTGATTTTGACAACCAAAGAATCGCAAAAGGTGTTTCGGTTAAGGTAGCTCATAAAATTGGAGATGCCGATGAGTTTAAACATGACACTGCCATTGTTTATACGGATTCTCCTTTCGTTCTTTCCATTTTCACCAAAAATTCTGATTATGATACTATTGCTAAGATAGCCAAGGATGTCTATGAGGTTCTAAAATGAGGGACCAGGATTTTTTAAATCATTTTCTCCGAAAAGAGTATTTCAAAAAACATTCTAAAGTCGTATTAGCTTTGTCTGGCGGACTGGACTCAATGTTTTTATTCCAGCTATTGTCTACTTATCAAAATGAGTTAGAAATTGAGTTGATTTTAGCACATGTCAATCACAAGCAGAGAAGGGAATCTGACTGGGAGGAAAATGAACTAAGGAAGTTAGCTGATGCAGCTGAACTTCCTATTTATATCACAAGCTTTTCAGGAGACTTTTCAGAAGCGCGTGCTCGAGAGTTTCGTTATGATTTTTTTAGGAAAATCATGAAAGAGATTGGAGCGACTGCCTTGGTTACTGCCCACCATGCAGATGATCAAGTTGAAACGATTTTGATGCGCTTGATTCGAGGAAGTCGGCTCCGTTATTTAACAGGAATAAAAGAAAGCCAAGTAGTTGATGGAATTGAAATCATTCGTCCCTTGTTGCATTTTCATAAAAAGGATTTTCCACCAATTGTTCATTTTGAAGATCAAACAAATCAGGAAAATACCTATTTTCGCAATCGCATTCGGAATAGGTATTTACCAGAGCTTGAAAAAGAAAATCCTCGTCTTAAATCCGCCCTTTTAGATTTAGGAAGGGAAATTTCAGATTACCAAGCAACAATAACGGAACTTTCGAAACAAATTGATGTGGAAGATTTGAATGAGCTATTTTCATACTCTCAACAAACTCAAGGAATCTTGCTCCAAAACTATCTTAATCAATTTCCAGACTTAAATCTGACAAAGGCTCAGTTTGCTGAAGTTCGACAGATTTTAGCAACGAAAAGTCAGTATCGTCATTCTCTTAAAAATGGCTACGAATTGATAAAAGAGTATCAACGGTTTCAAATTTGTAAAATCAGTCCTCAGGCCGATGAAAAGGAAGATGAACTTGTGTTACACTATCAAAATCAAGTTCGATATATGGGCTATTTATTTTCCTTTGGCATTCCTATTGAAGGGGATTTTGTTCAAAAAGTAACGGTTTCACGGGAAACATCTGTATATATTAGATGTCGAAAACCTGGCGATATTATTAGGCTGAATGGTTATCGAAAGAAACTGAGACGCTTATTTATAGATTTAAAAATCCCTATTGAAAAACGAAAAACAACCCCTATTATTGAGCAATTTGGAGAAATTGTCTCAATTTCAGGAATTGCGACCAGTGATTTGAGTAAAAACACGAAAAATGATATAATGAACACTGTACTTTATATAGAAAA
>CAURCY010000033.1:0-16531 GCA_963523355.1 uncultured Streptococcus sp. | reverse complement strand
ACTTTGATTATGAAAAGTATTAGAATATAGCTAAATAAAGAGGGGAAACCCTCCTGTAGCTATTCAATAAAGGAGGAAATGGCTATGAAAAAATCTAAACTTCTCACACTTGGTTTGCTTGCAGGCGCTGGTTTACTTTTGACAATCAATCAAGCACAGGCTGCAGATACTTGGGTTAAAAATGGTGCTGACTGGAATCTTTCTCAAGATGGCAGTCTAGCTAAAAATAAATGGGTACAAAATGCTGGTTCTTGGTACCATTTTGACGGTTCTGGTAAAATGCAGACAGGCTGGCTCAAAGACGGCAATACATGGTATTCACTAGCAGATAGTGGCGCTATGCGTACTGGCTGGTACAAGGAAGGTGACACATGGTACTCACTAGCTAATAGTGGTGCTATGCATACAGGTTGGTACAAAGAAGGATCTACTTGGTACTACCTAAAAGGCAGTGGCGCTATGGCAACAGGATGGGCAACTGCAAATGGTCAATGGTCTTACTTTGAAAAATCAGGTGCTATGGTAGCAGATAGAGCTGTCCCAGCCAGTGATGGGGAAAGTTATGTCATTGGTAAGGATGGCTATCTAGCAAATAGAAAAGATGCTGGATACAATATTCATGATATTGTCAAACTTGGAGATGGGCAAGAATATTTGCTAAATGCTAAAGGTGACGATGTTATTATTGAAAAAAATGCTTGGTATATCAGACCAGAGTTTAAGAAGTTTTCTAATAAATATGGAGATGAGGTTGCAAATACTACCTTAGCTTTAGTGGATAATAAAGACGAAGGACAAGAAATTGATCCTAAGGCAGTTGTACAGAACTTCCAAAACTTACCAAATCGCTACTACTTTGATGAAAATGGACATCGTGTGGTTAATATCCCAGCAATGACCACCTATTCAGAGATTAAAAAAGTTGGCAATGATGTCTATTTAGAAAATCCAGGTGCACGACTTCGTCTTGGAGCTACCAACTTCACAATCAATAACAATAAACTATACTATTTAGAAAATGAGCAAGGTAAGCTCAAAACAGGTTACTTTGTATTAATTGATGATGGAGCAACCACTACACACCATCATATCCTAGCCTATGCGGGTCAATCTGGTGAAATTCTTAAGATGAAACGCTTGCCATCAGGAGTTTCAGATTATCTTGATAAAGAAATTGATGGTTTATATGGTGAAAAAATTAAAATTGAATCTCCACACTCAAACGAATATTATAAAGTGGTCGTGGTTAAATAAAAATAATATCTTCACAACTAATTATTAACACTCTAACCAATATACCATTTTCAGGAGGCTTTAGATTTCTTGTATTTTAAAAGGAAACTAAAGCCTTTTGTGGATTTATAAGGGGTTAGAGAGGATATAAAAGTATGAAAAGGAGTCTGTCATGGAAATGAAAAATACATTTGTAGAATTAGAACAATTTGAAGAGTTAACCCCAGAGGTATTGGAGGAAGTGAATGGTGGAGGGATTTTTGAAGATATTTACCATTGGCTACATCTACTCCCAGATCCAAGATAGTATTTTGATTAAAATGTGTTAACTAAACAGATTTATGATTATATTACTTGAATTTTTAGTGTTTATATTGATTTTAATCAATATTTTAGCTCCTCCGATTTATCTAGGTAGTCAACTCTCTAAAGCATTTTATGACAAACGCTCTATATTTCTTTGGGTAGTTTTTCAGCTATTTGCTACCTTCGTTTTTCCGAGTTTCTTGCATGTTGCCAATTTATTATTCTTTTATATAATATTTTGGATTGTGTTAAAGAAAAAGAAGAAGGAAGCTCTCTTTCTTGCCCTTTATCTATTTATGTTTTATCAAAGTATTCGATATTTGGTTTTGACATTTATAATACGATTGATATTTGACTACTCTGAACTATCTGATTTCTTGCATAGTGGATTTGATTCTGTATTTAGTTTGATTTCGTTGTTTTTGTCTGTTGTCATTTTAAGACGATGGGGAATTGATTTCAATATATTATTTTTAGATAAATTTCAATCGTTAGTGACGAAAAGTATGTGGATCTTATCCTTATTGTTTGGTTTCAGACTGTTTTCATCCATCATGTCTGGAGGATGTAATCCTTTCTACGTTCGATTTGATACGACCATTTCTCTCCTGATTTTCATCCTATTTTTCTCTTGGCTCTTTTACATTAAGCATTTGGAGCAGGTTTATCGTGATGAGCAGACCATTCAGAGACAAGAAGATGAAAATCGTTCCTTGCAAGGGATGGTGGATAAGCTGGGTCATCTCTATGATGAAGTTCGAGGTTTCCGTCATGATTTTGCAGGGATTGTCGCTAGCATGGAGCCTGCCATAGCGAATCAAGACATGGCCGAGGTGTCTACCATTTATCAAGATGTCTTTCTAAAGACAAATGAAAAGCTGAGAAAGGCGGACTACACAGCCTTTAATCTTCACAATATCCATGATATAGCCATTCGTAATACCTTGGCAAAAGCCATGATTGTGGCAGATAATCAGGGAATTCATTTTAGTTTGGAGACGGTGGGGGTCGTCGAAGAGCTGGCATTGCCGATGTTGGAGGCTATCCGTATCCTCTCTATCCTCACGACAAATGCTTTAGAAGCAGCGAATGAGGCGGAAAATCCGCAGATTCGAGTTGCTTTGTTGGCAGGTGATAGGAGTGTTCGTTTTATCATTGAAAACACTCGTAAGAAAGAAGAACTGAATCCCAGCATTCTCAGTCAAAAGGGTTACTCTACCAAGGGCAAGCACAGTGGACTGGGCTTAGCGACCTTGGAGGATATGGTTTTTCATTATGATTTGAACTTAGATACCCAACTGGGAGAGACGACCTTTAGACAAGATTTAGAATTGCCATTTAAGGATGAGGAACGAGGAGGAGAGGAATGAGAATTTTAGTTTTGGAAGACGATAGAGTCCAGCAGGGACGGATAGAGCAGACTTTACTAGATATCGGTCGCTCTCGTAATTTAAGATTGGAAATTGATATTGCCAAAAACTATGGAGACGTTGAAAAGTATTCCCAGTATTTTGACCATTACCAGCTCTATTTATTGGATTTAGAGATTGATGGAGAGCGTGAACGGGGCTTTCAGGTTGCTCAACATGTTCGGGAGCGGGATCCTTTTACAAGCATTGTCTTTGTGTCCACGCACTCGGAGGCCTTGCCTCTAGCTTTTCGCTACCACTTGTCTGCCTTGGATTTTATTTCCAAGGATCAGCCTGAGGAGGATTACCGTCATCAGCTGGAGCGCTGTCTGGACTATGTACTGGCAGTGGATAAGAGAGAAAATATGCGTCTATTCACCTATAGTTTTGAGGGAAGACGGGGCTTTACTTTGCCCTACCATGAGATTTTAGCCTTTGAAACCTCAGTGGAATCCCACCGAATCAAGGTCTATTATGCGAATCATTCTATCAAGACCATTTATGGCAGTCTCAAGGATATAGCTGCCAAGGCTGAAAAAGATTACTTTGTCTATGCCAATCGCAATACGTTGGTCAGTTTACAGGCCATTGAAGAGATGACTGCGACAGAAGTGACCCTGTTAGAAGGATTACATTTCCCCGTATCACGGACAGCCAGAAGAACCCTTAAAAAACATCTCAATGTCTAATATCTGTTAGACTTGAATCAATTTATCAATAAGAATGTCGGAAAATTTTCTGATATTCTTATTTTTTTGAATTCTTTTTCGAATAGATAAGTAAGAGGAAAAGGAAAGGAGCCTTGTTTATGTATCTACCAATCTTGTATCCGTGGTTCATTAAATTATTTTTTAAATAAAATTTAATTTAGTTGTACATTTTCGAAATTTTTTTCGAATAGATAAGTAAGAGGAAAAGGAAAGGAGCCTTGTTTATGTATCTACCAATCTTGTATCCGTGGTTCATTAAATTATTTTTTAAATAAAATTTAATTTAGTTGTTCATTTTCGGATTGTTTTTCGAATAGATAAGTGAGAGGGAAAAAAGAAAGGAATAAAATAATGAAAGAACATTATTATGGATTTGTTGAGCTGACTTCGGAAGAATTGACCGATATTCAAGGTGGAGAAAATTGGACGAAGACACTTGCAGATTGGTACGTTGGATTTCGTAGAGGTTTAGGTTTTTAGGGGATAAGCGATGAATGAAATGAATGATAAGTGTACTATTGAAGTATTAAAGGAAAGCGACTTAGCTTTGCTGGTGGGTGGTAGCAAGGAAAGTTATCAACGGGGTTTAATTACAGGTCTATTGTTACGTCGTGCATTATTTGGATTCTAAGATAATATTTAGAGAGTAAAGGTTATCTATAACAACGAATAGAATATATGAAAAAGGAAAGACAAAAAACTACTTTTTCAATTGTTAATAATCAAAAAAGGAGAATAAGATGGAAAAATTTAAAAATATGGAAGATCGTTTTCATGTAATGAGTCATGAGGAAATGGCCGATGTAGAAGGAGGTTTGCTAATTGGTCTGGTAGTAGTTGGAGGAGTCGCAATTGCAGGAACGTTTTTATTGGGTGCGGTAGATGGTGCTTCAGGAGCACATGCTAAGCGTCGTGGACGTTAACAGGGAAGGAAGAGCGCTGATGGAACGCATGATAGAAAGTTGGATTACTAGGGTAGAGACCTTTTACAGTTTGCAGTCAATTCCTGTAAAAGTATTGATTTTCATAGTTGGAGTAGTTGGGGTTTATGCTTTAGGGACATTACTTTTAGGACCGGTTTATTGGGCGGGACAGAAGTTTGGCGAAATGGTTTACAATTATTTATTTTAATAAAAAATTATAGATAAAGAGGAACAAATACAATGAATATGATAAAAATTGAAGAAAGATTTACAAGTCTCACAGAAAAAGATTTAGCAACAGTAGAGGGCGGTCGAGTGTCATGGAGAGGTAATATTAACATCGATGTCCATAAAGTGATTGATAGTACGGGAAGATTTTTCGGTGGTATCTATAATGCTGGTAGAGCATTTGGGCGAAATGTTTACAATGCATTTTATTAATATAGTTTATTAAAATTGACATCATATATTATATTTTTGAATTCTTTTTCGAATAGACCATAATCTGATTGTAGTCAGAGAGGCATTTCTATGTTTTTAAAAAAAGAAGTGATATTATTAGGGGTATTGTTATCGCTACGTATTATTTTTACTATCGTTCAAATTTTAATTGACTATAAAATATTATCAGGACAGTATAGTGTAAATTTTATGGATATTTCAGAAGTATTTACTTATCCAATACTCATTTTAATCATTTACATAGCAATAAAATATAATACAAAGGAGTAATGACGAACATGAATCAAAAGGATTTGGTGCATGTGAATGGCAGCGTTTTTCCGCCATTCTTGTCAGGTAAATAGGAGTCTAACATGAAAACATTTTTATTAGGTTTTGCTGAGGGGTATTTTATCGTATCGCTCATAATCTACATCGCAACGTATTTGATTTTGAGAAATCCAACCAATACCCTATTTTATCCAGAAATTTACCCTGTTTTATTTGGGCTCTTTTATCTAGGATATAAGGCCAATAAAAAGCAAGTAGAGTGAGCAGTTAAGAATGACTTGTTAGTCTTCGCTGAAAATGGTTAGAGTAGAATCTAAGAATGCACCACATTGGAGTTTAATATGAAATTCGTTAAATCAGTATTGAAAGTTTTGCCTGAAATCATGGTATTACTTAGTTCAATGTCTTATATCATCATCAGATTAGTGGCTGACATAAATAAAGTATCTTTACCTACTTGGTTTGATAATTTTAATATACCCACGGTTGCATTATTTATGATGGTCTTCATTCTTTTATACAGAAGTAAAGAAAAAAAGAATAGATAGATTTGAAGCGGTAGACGCTCTATAGGGAATAGGTGTCTTATAGTAACGAATCAAAAAAAAGGAGTAACTATGAATCGTAATTTAGAACGGTGTTATCTATTCTGACTAGGAATAGATTATACCAGAGGTGGCTTAGAAATAGCAGGGACATTAGTAATTGAAGTAATGAATAGGATGTTGTAAATGTTACTACCAATGATTTATTTGTCCCAAGCTTGCCTAGGGTGTCAGTAAAAAATCACTTTCCTTTCATACCATATTTTTAGTAGGCAGGACATTTGTTCTGCCTATTTTTTTATCCCAAAAGTGCAGTTGGGAGGGAGATAGGCGCATTTGGGAAGGAAGTCAAGTTTTTGTTTGGGAATTGGGGTAAGATAGATATTATCAGATGAGTTTAGGAAAAAGGAGATGAATATGAAATTTGGGAAACGTCACTATCGTCCGCAGGTGGATCAGATGGACTGCGGTGTAGCTTCATTAGCCATGGTTTTTGGCTACTATGGTAGCTATTATTCTTTGGCTCACTTGCGAGAATTGGCCAAGACGACCATGGATGGGACGACGGCTTTGGGCTTGGTCAAGGTGGCAGAGGAGATTGGTTTTGAGACGCGAGCAATTAAGGCGGATATGACGCTCTTTGACTTGCCAGATTTGACTTTTCCTTTTGTTGCTCATGTGCTTAAGGAAGGGAAATTGCTCCACTACTATGTGGTGACTGGGCAGGATAAGGATAGCATTCATATTGCTGATCCAGATCCTGGGGTGAAATTGACCAAACTGCCACGTGAGCGTTTTGCGGAAGAATGGACAGGAGTGACTCTTTTTATGGCACCTAGTCCAGACTACAAGCCTCATAAGGATCAAAAGAATGGTCTGCTCTCTTTTATCCCTATATTAGTGAAGCAGCGTGGCTTGATTGCTAATATCGTTTTGGCGACACTCTTGGTAACCTTGATTAACATTGTGGGTTCTTATTATCTGCAGTCTATCATTGATACCTATGTGCCAGATCAGATGCGTTCGACGCTGGGGATTATTTCTATTGGTCTGGTGATTGTCTATATCCTCCAGCAAATCTTGTCTTACGCTCAGGAGTATCTCTTACTTGTTTTGGGGCAACGCTTGTCTATTGATGTGATTTTGTCCTATATCAAGCATGTTTTTCACCTGCCTATGTCCTTTTTTGCGACACGCAGGACAGGGGAAATCGTGTCTCGTTTCACGGATGCTAATAGTATCATCGATGCGCTGGCTTCGACCATTCTTTCGATTTTCCTAGATGTGTCAACGGTTGTCATTATTTCCCTTGTTTTATTTTCACAAAATACCAATCTCTTTTTCATGACCTTATTGGCACTTCCTATCTATACAGTGATTATCTTTGCCTTTATGAAGCCGTTTGAAAAGATGAATCGGGATACCATGGAAGCCAATGCGGTTCTGTCTTCTTCTATCATTGAGGACATCAATGGTATTGAAACTATCAAGTCTTTGACCAGTGAAAGTTCACGCTACCAAAAGATTGACAAGGAATTTGTGGATTATCTGAAAAAATCCTTTACCTATAGTCGAGCAGAGAGTCAGCAAAAGGCTCTGAAAAAAGTTGCCCATCTCTTGCTCAATGTCGGCATTCTCTGGATGGGGGCTGTTCTGGTCATGGATGGCAAGATGAGTTTGGGGCAGTTGATTACCTATAATACCTTGCTAGTTTACTTTACAAATCCTTTGGAAAATATCATCAACCTGCAAACCAAACTTCAGACAGCGCAGGTCGCCAATAACCGTCTGAATGAGGTTTATCTGGTAGCTTCTGAGTTTGAGGAGAAGAAAACAGTTGGGGATCTGAGCTTGATGAAGGGAGAGATGACTTTCAAGCAGGTTTACTATAAGTATGGCTATGGTCGAGACGTCTTGTCGGATATCAATTTGACTATTCCGCAGGGTTCTAAGGTGGCTTTTGTGGGAATTTCAGGGTCAGGTAAGACGACATTGGCCAAGATGATGGTTAATTTTTACGATCCAAGTCAAGGGGAGATTAGTCTGGGTGGTGTCAATCTCAATCAGATTGATAAAAAGGCCTTGCGCCAGTATATCAACTATCTGCCTCAACAGCCCTATGTCTTTAACGGAACGATTTTGGAGAATCTTCTCCTTGGAGCCAAGGAGGGGACGACTCAAGAAGATATCTTACGGGCGGTCGAATTGGCAGAGATTCGGGAGGACATTGAGCGCATGCCCCTGAATTACCAGACAGAATTGACTTCGGATGGGGCAGGAATTTCAGGTGGTCAACGTCAGAGAATTGCTCTGGCGCGTGCTCTCTTGACAGATGCGCCGGTCTTGATTTTGGATGAGGCGACCAGCAGTTTGGATATTTTGACAGAGAAGCGAATTGTCGATAATCTCATGGCTTTAGACAAGACCTTGATTTTCATTGCTCACCGCTTGACCATTGCTGAGCGGACAGAGAAGGTTGTTGTCTTGGATCAGGGCAAGATTGTTGAAGAAGGAAATCATGCTGATTTGCTTGCACAGGGTGGCTTTTACGCCCATTTGGTGAATAGCTAGAAAGAGGAGAGGATGAAACCAGAATTTTTAGAAAGTGCGGAGTTTTATAATCGTCGTTACCATAATTTTTCCAGTCGGGTGATTGTCCCCATGTTCCTTCTGCTTGTGTTTTTACTTGGATTTGCAACGTTTGCAGAGAAGGAGATGAGTTTGTCTACTAGAGCTACTGTCGAGCCTAGTCGTATCCTTGCCAATATCCAGTCAACTAGCAACAATCGCATTCTTGTCAATCATTTGGAAGAAAATAAGCTGGTTAAGAAGGGGGAGCTTCTGATTCAATATCAGGAAGGAGCAGAAGGTGTTCAAGTAGAGGCCTATGCTAGTCAGCTGGACATGCTCAAGGATCAAAAAAAGCAATTGGAGTATTTGCAAAAGAGCCTGCAAGAAGGGACGGATTACTTTCCAGAGGAGGATAAGTTTGGCTACCAAGCCACCTTTCGCGACTACATCAGTCAAGCAGGCAGTCTTAGGGCTAGTACATCGCAACAAAACGAGACCATCGCGTCCCAGAATGCAGCAGCTAGTCAAACCCAAGTCGAAATCGGCAACCTCATCAGCCAAACAGAGGCTAAAATTCGCGATTACCAGACAGCTAAGTCAGCTATTGAAACAGGCGCTTCCTTGGCCAGTCAGAATCTAGCCTATTCTCTCTACCAGTCCTACAAGTCTCAGGGTGAGGAAAATCCGCAAGCTAAAGCTCAGGCAGTTGCGCAGGTTGAAGCACAGCTTTCTCAGTTAGAATCTAGTCTTGCTACTTACCGTGTTCAGTATGCAGGTTCAGGTACCCAGCAAGCCTATGCGTCTGGTTTAGGCAGTCAATTGGAATCTCTTAAATCACAACACTTGGCTAAGGTTGGTCAGGAATTGACCCTTCTAGATCAGAAAATTTTGGAGGCAGAATCGGGTAAGAAGGTACAGGGAAATCTTTTAGACAAGGGGAAAATTACGGCGAGTGAGGATGGGGTGCTTCACCTTAATCCTGAGACCAGTGATTCTACCATGGTTGCAGAAGGTGCCCTACTAGCCCAACTCTATCCGTCCTTGGAAAAAGAAGGGAAAGCCAAACTTACAGCTTATCTAAGTTCAAAGGATGTAGCAAGAGTCAAGATTGGGGACTCTGTTCGTTATACGACGACTCATGATACCAAGAATCAAATTTTTCTAGATTCTACTATTACAAGTATTGATGCGACAGCTACTAAGACTGAAAAAGGGAATTTCTTTAAAATCGAGGCGGAGACTAATCTAACTTCAGAGCAGGCTGCAAAACTTCGGTACGGGGTGGAAGGTCGCCTGCAGATGATTACGGGCAAGAAAAGTTACCTACGTTATTATTTGGATCAATTTTTGAACAAAGAGTAATGTTCGTGTTTTTAGAGTTAAATGATTTTAAAACTGTGAGAAAGATTCTTCTTGCAGTTTTTTCTTTATGATTTTTGAAACTACTACGTTATTTATTCGGTTAAATTCTTGTAATTTTAGGTTTTTTATGGTAGAATGTGCTCAAGTAATACGAAAGGCGAACTTTAAAATGTCAAAACAATTGATCTATTCGGGAAAAGCTAAAGATATCTATACAACTGAGGATGAAAATCTTATTATTTCAACTTACAAGGACCAGGCGACTGCTTTCAATGGTGTCAAGAAGGAGCAGATTGCAGGTAAGGGAGTGTTGAATAATCAGATTTCATCTTTTATTTTTGAGAAATTAAATGCGGCTGGTGTGGCGACTCACTTTGTGGAGAAGCTTTCGGACACGGAACAACTCAATAAAAAGGTTAAGATTATTCCTTTGGAAGTCGTGCTCCGCAACTACACGGCTGGTTCCTTTTCAAAACGTTTTGGCGTAGACGAAGGAATCGCCTTGGAGACTCCGATTGTCGAATTTTACTACAAAAATGATGATTTGGATGATCCCTTTATCAATGATGAGCATGTGAAATTCCTACAGATTGCCGATGATCAGCAGATTGCCTACTTGAAGGAAGAAACTCGTCGTATCAATGAACTTTTGAAGGTCTGGTTTGCTGAGATTGGGCTTAAGTTGATTGACTTTAAGCTAGAGTTCGGTTTTGACAAGGATGGCAAGATTATCTTGGCAGACGAGTTTTCACCAGATAACTGCCGTTTGTGGGATGCGGATGGCAACCACATGGATAAGGATGTTTTCCGTAGAGGATTGGGAGAACTAACAGATGTTTACGAGATCGTCTGGGAAAAGTTGCAGGGGTTGAAATAATCTGTTTGCAACGGAAAACCTTCGTCTCTCAACTAAAAGGACTCAGGCTGAAAAGGTCCCCCAGACCTTTTCACTCCGTAGGGGATTAGGAGAGCTAACAGACGTTTACGAGATTGTCTGGGAGAAGTTGCAGGAATTGAAATAACAACCTCAAGGCTGTTTGGGAACATTGTAAGAGCTGAAATAAAGGAATAAGGATTGATGGATAAACGTATTTTTGTTGAAAAAAAGGCTGATTTTCAGGTCAAGTCAGAGAGTTTGGTAAGAGAACTCCAGCACAACTTGGGACTTTCAAGCTTGAAAAGTATTCGTATCGTGCAAGTGTATGATGTATTTGATTTGGCTGAGGACTTGTTTGCGCCTGCAGAGAAACACATCTTCTCTGAGCAGGTGACAGACCATGTTTTGGACGAAGCGGCTGTGCAGGCGGATCTTGCCAACTATGCTTTCTTTGCCATTGAAAGCCTACCAGGGCAGTTTGACCAGCGTGCAGCATCTTCACAGGAAGCCTTGCTTTTACTAGGAAGTTCAAGTGATGTAACGGTTAATACAGCCCAACTTTACTTGGTGAATAAAGATATTGATGCGACTGAGTTGGAAGCGGTCAAGAACTATCTGCTCAACCCAGTTGATTCTCGTTTCAAGGATATCACGACAGGGATTGCCAAGCAGGAATTTTCAGAGTCAGACAAGACCATTCCTAAATTGACTTTCTTTGAAAGCTATACAGCAGAAGACTTTGCCCGCTACAAGGCCGAGCAAGGGATGGCTATGGAAGTGGATGATTTGCTCTTTATCCAAGACTACTTTAAGTCAATCGGGCGCGTTCCAACTGAGACCGAACTCAAGGTTTTGGATACTTACTGGTCTGACCACTGCCGTCACACGACTTTTGAGACAGAGTTGAAACACATCGACTTTTCAGCTTCTAAATTCCAAAAGCAATTGCAGTCAACCTATGACAAGTATATTGCCATGCGTGATGAGTTGGGGCGTACGGAAAAACCACAAACCTTGATGGATATGGCCACTATTTTCGGTCGTTATGAGCGTGCTAATGGACGTTTGGACGACATGGAAGTGTCTGACGAAATCAATGCTTGCTCAGTTGAAATCGAAGTGGACGTTGATGGTGTGAAAGAACCATGGCTCCTCATGTTTAAAAACGAAACCCACAATCACCCAACTGAGATTGAGCCATTTGGTGGGGCGGCTACTTGTATCGGTGGTGCTATTCGTGACCCATTATCAGGTCGCTCATATGTTTACCAAGCTATGCGTATCTCAGGTGCTGGAGATATTACCGCACCGATTTCAGAAACTCGCGCTGGGAAATTGCCACAACAAGTCATTTCTAAAACAGCGGCCCATGGTTATTCTTCATACGGTAATCAGATTGGGCTTGCAACAACCTACGTTCGTGAATACTTCCACCCAGGTTTCGTTGCTAAGCGTATGGAGCTAGGTGCTGTTGTTGGTGCGGCTCCTAAGGGCAATGTTGTCCGTGAAAAACCGGAAGCGGGTGATGTCATTATCCTCCTTGGAGGTAAGACTGGACGTGATGGTGTCGGTGGTGCGACAGGTTCTTCTAAGGTTCAAACAGTTGAGTCCGTGGAAACTGCTGGAGCTGAAGTTCAAAAAGGGAATGCTATCGAAGAACGCAAGATTCAACGCCTTTTCCGTAATGGCAATGTCACTCGTCTTATCAAGAAATCTAATGACTTTGGGGCAGGCGGTGTCTGTGTGGCTATCGGTGAATTAGCAGACGGTCTTGAAATTGACCTCAACAAGGTGCCTCTTAAATACCAGGGCTTGAATGGTACCGAAATTGCCATCTCTGAATCTCAAGAACGGATGGCGGTCGTGGTTCGTCCTGAGGATGTAGATGCCTTCGTTGCTGAATGTAACAAAGAGAATATTGATGCTGATGTGGTGGCGACAGTGACTGAAAAACCAAATCTAGTCATGTACTGGAATGGTGAAACCATTGTCGATTTGGAACGTCGTTTCCTTGACACCAATGGTGTGCGTGTGGTCGTCGATGCTAAGGTTGTGGACAAGGATGTCAAGCTTCCAGAAGAACGTCAAACATCTGCTAACACACTTGAAGTTGATACCCTTGCGGTTCTATCTGATTTGAATCATGCGAGTCAAAAAGGATTACAGACTATCTTTGATTGCTCTGTTGGTCGTTCAACAGTCAATCACCCACTTGGCGGTCGCTATCAACTCACTCCAACTGAGGCATCTGTACAGAAATTGCCAGTTCAACACGGTGTGACTCACACTGCGTCTGTCATAGCTCAAGGATTCAATCCATATGTAGCAGAATGGTCTCCATACCACGGTGCTGCCTATGCGGTCATCGAAGCAACTGCTCGTTTGGTGTCTGCGGGTGCCAACTGGTCTAAGGCTCGCTTCTCTTACCAAGAGTACTTCGAGCGCATGGACAAACAAGCTGAGCGTTTTGGTCAGCCAGTAGCAGCTCTCCTAGGCTCTATCGAGGCACAAATTCAGCTTGGTTTGCCATCTATCGGTGGTAAGGACTCCATGTCTGGTACTTTTGAAGAATTGACAGTACCGCCAACCTTGGTCGCTTTTGGGGTGACGACGGCAGATAGCCGTAAGGTCCTCTCTCCAGAGTTCAAAACTGCTGGTGAAAATATCTACTACATCCCAGGTCAAGCTCTCTCTGCAGAAATTGATTTTGACTTGATTAAGTCTAACTTTGCTCAGTTTGAAGACATCCAAGCTGGTCACAAAGTGATTTCTGCATCAGCTGTCAAATATGGTGGTGTGGTTGAAAGTTTGGCACTTGCTACTTTTGGAAATCATATCGGTGCAGAAGTAACCTTGCCTGAACTTGAAACGGCTTTGACAGCTCAATTAGGCGGCTTTGTCTTCACATCTCCTGAAGAAATTGCTGGAGTAGAGAAAATCGGTCAAACAAGTGCAGACTTTACACTCCTTGTCAACGGTGTGAAGCTAGATGGACAGAAACTTGACAGTGCCTTCCAAGGAAAATTGGAAGAAGTTTACCCAACAGAGTTTGCCCAAGCCAAAGAACTGGCTGAAGTACCAGCTGTGGCATCAGATGTTGTGATTAAAGCCAAAGAAAAGGTTGAAAAACCGGTAGTTTATATCCCAGTCTTCCCAGGAACTAACTCAGAATATGACTCAGCCAAGGCCTTCGAAAAAGAAGGTGCAGAGGTCAACTTGGTACCATTTGTGACCTTGAATGAAGAGGCTATTGTCAAGTCAGTTGAAACTATGGTTGACAACATCAGTAAAGCTAACATTCTCTTCTTTGCAGGTGGCTTCTCAGCTGCGGACGAACCAGATGGTTCAGCTAAGTTTATTGTCAATATCCTGCTCAATGAAAAAGTGCGTGCAGCTATTGATAGTTTTATCGCTCGTGGTGGCTTGATTATCGGTATCTGTAATGGATTTCAGGCTTTGGTCAAATCAGGTCTTCTTCCATACGGGAACTTCGAAGATGCCAGCAGTACGAGCCCAACCCTCTTCTACAATGATGCCAACCAACACGTGGCCAAGATGGTGGAAACTCGGATTGCCAATACCAACTCGCCATGGTTGGCTGGAGTAGAAGTGGGCGATATCCACGCTATTCCTGTTTCGCACGGTGAAGGGAAGTTTGTCGTGACGGCTGAGGAATTTGCGGAGCTCCGTGACAATGGTCAAATCTTTAGCCAATACGTTGACTTTGATGGAAAACCAAGTATGGACTCTAAGTACAATCCGAATGGTTCTGTCCATGCCATCGAAGGAATTACCAGCAAGAATGGTCAAATCATCGGTAAGATGGGCCACTCAGAACGTTATGAGGAAGGTCTTTTCCAAAATATCCCAGGAAATAAAGACCAGCACCTGTTTGCGTCGGCGGTTAAATACTTTACTGGAAAATAAGACTTACAGATTTTCTAATAGATAGTATCAGTAATGTAAAAGTCATGTAGATTTAGCTCTTGGTGCTACACAAATAAAAATTAGGTATATAAAATGACATACGAAGTAAAATCTCTTAATGAAGAATGTGGTGTTTTCGGTATCTGGGGACATCCAGATGCTGCTAAATTGACCTATTTTGGTCTCCATAGTCTTCAGCACCGTGGTCAGGAGGGGGCAGGAATCCTCTCCAATGACCAAGGGAAATTAAAGCGGCATCGCGATATGGGTCTTCTATCAGAAGTCTTCAGAAATCCTGCTAATTTAGATAAATTGACAGGAACTGGTGCGATTGGGCATGTGCGTTATGCGACTGCTGGCGAAGCTTCTGTAGATAACATCCAGCCCTTCCTCTTCCGTTTTCATGATATGCAGTTTGGCTTGGCTCATAATGGAAATCTGACCAATGCTGCCTCTCTCAAGAAAGAATTGGAACAAAGAGGAGCGATTTTCAGTGCGACTTCGGACTCTGAAATCTTGGCCCACCTCATTCGTCGCAGTCACAATCCGAACTTGATGGGAAAAATCAAGGAAGCGCTCAACCTTGTCAAAGGTGGTTTTGCCTATATCTTGCTGTTTGAGGACAAGTTGATTGCGGCTCTTGACCCCAATGGTTTCCGTCCGCTTTCTATCGGGAAAATGGCCAACGGAGCGGTGGTGGTTTCCTCTGAAACCTGTGCTTTTGAGGTTATTGGTGCTGAATGGATTCGTGATTTGAAGCCAGGTGAGATTGTGATCATTGATGACAAGGGCATCCAGTATGATAGCTATACAGATGATACTCAGTTAGCAATCTGTTCTATGGAGTATATCTATTTTGCTCGCCCTGATTCTAACATTCATGGTGTCAATGTCCATACGGCACGTAAACGTATGGGTGCCCAATTGGCGCGTGAATTCAAGCATGAGGCGGATATTGTAGTCGGTGTGCCCAATTCTTCCCTAAGCGCGGCTATGGGATTTGCGGAAGAGTCTGGGCTACCAAATGAAATGGGCCTCATCAAGAACCAATACACCCAACGTACCTTTATCCAACCGACTCAAGAATTACGGGAGCAAGGGGTGCGGATGAAACTCTCTGCTGTTTCAGGCGTTGTAAAAGGCAAGCGTGTGGTTATGATTGATGACTCTATTGTACGTGGAACAACCTCTCGTCGGATCGTTCAACTCTTGAAAGAAGCGGGTGCGACTGAGGTTCACGTTGCCATTGGTAGTCCAGCGCTAGCTTATCCATGCTTCTACGGGATTGATATCCAGACCCGTCAGGAGCTGATTGCGGCCAATCATACGGTCGAAGAAACTCGTCAAATCATTGGAGCGGACAGTCTGACATACCTTTCTGTTGAAGGTTTGATTGAGTCGATTGGGATTGAAACAGATGCGCCAAATGGCGGTCTCTGTGTCGCTTACTTTGACGGTGACTACCCAACACCTCTCTATGACTATGAAGAAGATTATCGTAGAAGTTTGGAAGAAAAGACCAGTTTTTACAAATAGATGACAGATTTTCCATTAAAAAAAAGTAACAAATAGATGACAAATAAGAATGCTTATGCCCCACGTCTCACTACTGACTAAAAGCTAAAGCATTTGTCAGTAGACGCTTTCTCCTATGGGGCAAAGCTAGAACCCTGACTAGTATTTTTATACTCTTCGAAAATTAAATTCAAACCACGTCAGCTTCACCTTGCCGTACCCAAGTACAGCCTGCGGCTAGCTTCCTAGTTTGCTCTTTGATTTTCATTGAGTATTAGATAAAATAATTGTTTATCTAAAAATACGTCACAATCTTTCTCAAAGAAAAGGAACATAAAAATGACAAGTAAAAATGCTTATGCCCAGTCGGGTGTGGATGTTGAAGCGGGTTATGAAGTTGTTGAACGGATTAAAAAGCACG
>CAURCY010000032.1:0-17455 GCA_963523355.1 uncultured Streptococcus sp. | reverse complement strand
TGCAGTTTCAGCCATATCAAACTGACGATTATGATTGTGTGCATGACTAGGACTTGCTTGTTCATGACGGACAACTTGTCTTGCTGCATGGCCCACAACTTTTTCAACACGATCTTGACGAACACCAGTTGCCACAACTGTAACACGAATTTCATCTTTCATGTTTTCATCGATAGATGTTCCGAGCCAGATGTTTACTCCTTGACCAGCTGCTTGGTTGACGATTTCTGAAGCTTCTTCTGCCTCAATCAAAGTCAAGTCGAGACCACCAGTAACGTTGACGATAACATCCTCAGCACCGTCAATAGTTGTTTCAAGAAGTGGTGAGTAGATTGCCTTACGAGCTGCTTCTACCACACGTTCTTCACCACTACCGATACCGATACCCATTAGGGCGTTCCCTTTATTTGCCATAACTGTTTTCACATCGGCAAAGTCAAGGTTAATCAAACCAGGATTTGTAATCAAGTCAGTAATCCCTTGAACACCTTGGCGAAGTACGTTATCTGCTTCGCTAAGAGCTTCAAGAAGTGGAGTTTTCTTATCAACAATTTCAAGCAAGTTGTTGTTTGAAATAATCAATAGAGTATCTACATGCTCACGAAGTTGATTGATTCCTTCTACAGCGTACTGACCACGTTTGCTTCCTTCAAAACCGAAAGGACGTGTCACAACACCAACTGTAAGAGCACCTAAATCTTTAGCAATGCGGGCAATAACAGGAGCTGCACCAGTACCAGAGCCACCTCCCATACCTGCAGTAATGAAGACCATATCTGCTCCAGTAATAGCTTGAGTCAAGGCTTCTTCGCTTTCTTCAGCTGCCTTTTGACCAACTTCAGGTCGACCGCCAGCACCCAAACCACGAGTCAATTTAGGGCCTAACTGAATTACAGTCTCAGCTTTTGTACTACTCAAAGCTTGTACATCTGTGTTTGCTGCGATAAATTCTACGCCTGCAACACCTTCGTCAACCATGCGGTTAATGGCGTTTCCGCCACCTCCACCAACACCGATTACTTTAATAACTGCACCCTGAGCTGCTGCTGTATCAAATGAAAATGTCATAGTTTATTTTTCCTCTTTTATTCATCAAACATACTTCCGATTAAGCCACGGAAACGATCTGCGATTTTTGGTTTATTTTGAGAAGATACTTTATCTTCTTTCGGAGCAACTACGTTCGTAGAAGCTGATTGCTCTACCTCAGTATTTTGAACTGGTTGAATAGGGGTAGGTTGTGCTACTTGCGTAACGCGTTGAATCATCCCACCAAAATTAATAGGTTGGTGACGCAAAGTATCCTCACCCTTAACTGCTCGTTGTGCTAATAAATGCACTTCAGTCAATTGACCAGCAAATTCAGACAAGCTAATCACATGAGCGAAGGCAGGATTACGGATTCCAACTTGATTTGGAACGTAAAGTTTGACACCAACGCCAAAAACTTCCTGTGCAAGTTCTACAATACCTGGTAAAATAGCATTTCCACCAATCAGAACAATCCCACCTGGAAGATCCAACAAATGTCTTCTTTCCAACTCTTGTTTGATTTGTTCAAAAATGTGTTTAATGCGAGCTGAAATAATCTCTGCTAGGTAGCTTTCTGTAACTTCTACAGGCTCTACTTCACCAATTACTTCAACTTGGAAGGTTTCATTGCTTGCAAGTGAAGGGTAGGCTTCACCATAGTTCAATTTCAATCCTTCAGCTAGTTTTTGTGAAGTCTTCAAAACCTTAGAGATATCTTTTGTGACATAATCTCCACCTTCTTGAAGAATATTTGTAAACTGGAGTTCTTGGTTACGGATTGTAGCAACAGTTGTTTGACCTGCTCCCATATCAATCACAGTAGCTCCAAATTCACGCTCTCCTTCGTTCAAGACTGAACGAACCAAAGCCAATGGTGAAATAATAATATTTTCAACTTGAACACCTGAGCGCTCAACTGTCTTGCGTAAATTGTGAAGAATAGTACGTGGACCTGTGTAAAGCAAACCACGCATTTCAAGACGAACCCCCATCATACCACGTGGGTCACGAATACCTTGGAAACCATCTACGATAAATTCTTCTGGAATAAACGTAATGACTTCACGATCTGGTGTCATACTCTTTGTCAAAGCTGATTTAACAACATTTTCGACATCTTGATCTGTAATTTCTTTTGTATCAGATGTAACTGGAATCATTCCTTGAGTTGGTTCTACTTGCAAAAGATTTCCAGGCAAACCAACATTCACTGATTTGATTGAAATGCCAGCTTTCTCTTCTGCTTGGGAAATAGCTGACTTGATAGCAGTTGCTGCTGCTTCAATATCAACGATAATCCCATCCTTTACACCTTTACTCTTGGCATTACTTACACCAATTACATTTAGTTCACCATTTCTAAGCTCTGCAACCAACACCTTAATCGAATTGGTTCCGATATCTAAGCCTGTAAAAAAACCATCTCTAGCCATCACATCGCATCCTCTCTCTTCCAAGTTTCAAACTTCTATTCAATATAGCTAAAATAGGGCATAGCTATTCACAGAATATTATAACACAAAAAATCCAATCGTGCTTAGTTTTTCCTAAATTTACTTACCATTTTTTCACATTCGCTCATCAAATTTTTTTATTTTCCAAACAAGTTATAAAAAATCAGATTTATGAAAAAAAGAAAGCTCATTTCTAAGCTTTCTTTGCAATCATTTTTTCTGCTTCTTGTTCTAAAAATAGTTCCAAGATTTTCTTTGTTAACGTAATCGCTGCTGATAAGGCTAGGGAAACGATTAAATAATTAGCTACTAAGCCATGGTCTCCAACCAATGGTGGTTTTGTCAAGAATCCGTAATCTCCACCTGTTACTAAATTGACCACAAAAATCAAGGCATTTAGTGCAAAGGTCATGAGAAAAATTCCCTTCACATCCAGCAATCGCGCGTTATACTGTCTCAATAGATAAACTAGAGAGTTCCCCAAGAGAGCTAAGTGGCCAAAGATAAAGGATAAAATCGCAATATGTGGAAAAGGATAGGCATCTGGCACTGGATAAACAAAGGCTGCTAATGTCCCAAATGTTCCTAGTAATGCAAAATACTGCCTATATTTAGACTGACCAGGAAGCAAAAGCACCACAAACATAGCCATACGGCAATGGTAAAAGGGTAAACTTTCTGACAGTGGCATATGATTGACCCCGTACCAACCATAAAGAAGGATTAACTGAACGGCCTGCAAGATTTGGAAAAATCGTTGGTAAGCCTTCTTTTCACGATAACGATAGGCTGTATAAAAGGTCAAAGCCAAGAGTGTAAATATACTGACATACCAAAAAAGATCAAATTTGGGTGGCTCTGTTGCTTGGGTCGTAAAGAAAATATCCCATAAATTCATCTAGTCTTCCTCATGATTCAAAATTTTCCTGCATTTTATTATACCATGCTATTTGTCAAAAATGGATTTAGAAATACGATAATCATCTTCTTAGTCAAGATATTGTTCCCTATGGCCTTGATAAACCTGCCAAAGAATCTCTATTTGCTCCTTGGTAATGCGTTTTTCAGATAAGTTCGGCAGTTGGTCAATGGCAAAAAATTGAAGGTCAGCAATTTCTTGATTTTCTTGGAATTGTCCATCAAGAAGCTTACATTCAAAAACAAACTTTGCATATTGCTTGCTCTGTAGTTGGAAACGATTTGTATCAAAAACAGCTAGTAGTCTTTCTACTTTAGCTTCAAAACCGGTTTCTTCTTCAATTTCCTTGAGAATATTTTCTGTTGGAGAATAGCCGACTTCACCAAAGCCACCTGGCAAAGCCCAATCATTCTCTCCTTGTCCCCTAACCAGACAAATCTTTTCGTCCTCAACAATCCAAGCACGGACGTCCATTAACGGAGTCGAATAAGCAGAAGTTGGCTTCAAGACTTCTGCCACTTCTTCGGAATTAAGGTCTGATGCCTGATTCAACATTTCAGATAAAAGGTCTCGCAAGTCTTCGTAGCGCTCACGGTCGAAAGGATCTTTTGTAAAGGTTAATCCAGTATCTGTAATGGCAATCATTCTTTGCAAATACTTGACAAAATCACTTGGCTTCATTTTCTAAACTTTCTACCAACTTGGCTAGATTCATAGAGTTAGAGCCTTTGAGCAGGATTTGGTCATTAGCTCCAAGGCTTTCTTTAACCTGCTTAACTAAGTCTTCAAATTGGTCTTGGTCTTCTGTTTTCTTGAAGTAGTAAACGTGGCCAATTGGGAACATTTGACTAGCCAATTGGGCTAATTCAGCAATGTCTTCTCCATAGAAAATAACGGTATCAAGCACATCTGGTGAAAGGCTCAAAATCATCTGATTATGAAGCTGAATAGACTGGTTACCCAGTTCCTTCATATCTGCCAACACTGCAATTTTCTTGCCACCTTCATTGGCTGGAATGGCAGAAAAAGTCTCTAAAATCAGCTTCATAGCAGTTGGATTGGCATTGTAAACATCTGATAGGATATCTGCTCCATTGGCTGCTTTCTTCCACTCGGTACGGTTACGCGTCAATTCAAGATTTTGGAAGGCCTGACGAATTTGCTCCTCTGAAACTCCTTCTTGTAGGGCAACATAGGATGCAATCATAGCATTGGTGGCATTGTACTTACCAGTCACTGGCAAATCAAGGGCTTGCTCCAAGAAATTAGCCTTAAAGGTCAAGCTATCCTTACGCTCAACCAAGTCGGTAATTTCCAACTCTGCTCCTTGGCCAAAACGAACTACCTTTTTATCAGTTGGCAAGTAGTCCTCTACAATAGTGTCAGCTGGCGCTAAAAGCAAGGAACCAGACGACATGCCATCAACAATTTGCATTTTCCCTTTAGCAATCTCAGAACGGTCTTTGAAAAAGGCCAAATGGGCTTCTCCAACCAAGGTCACGATGGCTGTTTTTGGATGAGCCAATTCTGACAAGAGATGAATATCTCCCAAGTGATCCTGCCCCATCTCCAAGACCAACTTTTCTGTTCCTTCAGGCATATGGAGAACTGTGTAAGGAAGACCAATCTCATTATTGTAGTTTCCTTGTGTTTTGTAGGTCTTGTAGGTTGTTGATAGCAGGTGCGCTAACATATCCTTGGTCGTTGTCTTGCCATTTGAACCTGTGACAGCAAAGACATCAACATCCATTTTCTCAAGATAGTAGGATGCTAGGGATTGAAATGCAGCCAAGACATTATCTACTAGAATATAGGGATGATTTGCGACCTCTTTCTCAGACAGGGTTGCAGCAGCGCCATTTTCAAAAGCTGTTTCGATAAAGTCATGACCATCACGCGCACCTTTTAGGGGTACAAACAAGTCCCCTGTTGCAATCAAACGACTATCAAACTCAGCTTTCTCTAACTGGATGTCCTCAAAGGTGCTAATATCATTTTTAGCTCCTACAACTTGGGCCACTTCATGAATTGTTAATTTCATTTCTACTCCTTTAAAAAGGGTTGAAATCCGAGAACTAAAATCACCTTGTAGTGATGGTTCTGGCTTCTACCCTCTCTTTCATTTTATAGCAAATGCGCTTCGCGCTTGTCAAAACTTTCCTTGGCAAGGTCAACCAAACGCTCGATTAGTTCTGGGTAGCTGATTCCCATATTGTCCCAAAGTAGTGGGTACATAGACCACTGGGTGAATCCTGGCATTGTATTGAGCTCGTTTAGGAAAATCTCTCCCTTATCTGTATAGAAGAAATCGCAACGAGATAGACCGAGGCCACCAATGGCACGGAAGGCAGTTTCTGCATTTTGACGCATGACAGCTACCACATCATCACTGATTTTGGCTGGGATGTCCATAGTAATCTTGTTGTCAATATACTTGGCATCGTAGTCATAAAAGGCAACATCCTTGACTACTTCCCCTGGAAGCGTGCTTTTGACATCGTAGTTGCCCAAGAGACCAACCTCGATTTCACGGGCATTCACCCCTTGTTCAACCAAGACACGGCTGTCATATTGGAAGGCAAGTTTCAAGGCTTGACGAAGTTCCTCTTGATTTTCAGACTTAGAAATACCGACACTAGAACCCATGTTGGATGGTTTTGTGAAAACTGGATAAGTCAATTTTTCTTCAACTTCAGCAATTTTAGCAGTCATATCATCGCCTTCAACGATAGCCACATAAGGAACTTGGGCAATCCCGACAGATTCTAAGACACGCTTAGTGGTGATTTTATCCATGGCAAGGCTTGATGACAAGATATTACAGCCGACATAAGGCATTTTCAAAACTTCGAGGAAGCCTTGAACAGAACCATCTTCTCCCATCGGACCATGAAGGACTGGGAAGACCACTGCACCATCTTCGTAGATGGCACTTGGTGCAACTTGCTTATCCCAATCAATGGTTTCATTAGTCATAAGACGATCCTCTTGACCTGGAGTCTGGTTAAATTCTTGCGTTTTAATAAAGTCACCTGACTGGCTGATGAAGAAAGTCTTGACTGTGAAACGGTCGTAGTTGACCGCACGCATGACACTTTCAGCTGAAAGAACAGAGACTTCACGCTCTGCACTACGTCCACCGTATAAAAGAATAATCGTTTGTTTCATATTATTTGTTCCAATTCTAATAGAATACTCGTTCTTTAGTATATCATATTTGCTTCTTTTTTGAAACTTGAACCTGATACTGGTCTTCAATAAATCTAAAAAGAGACCGATAAAACAACTGTCGGTCTCCGTGATTTTTGTATAAATGAATTGAGTGTGTTAATTTGTCTACACTTACAACTCTGTTCGATTTTCAATGGCTCGTAAGAGTGTAACTTCATCCGCATACTCAATATCCGCTCCGACAGCGAGACCTCGTGCTAGACGCGTAACCTTGATACCAGCTGGCTTGAGCAAACGTGAAAGATACATGGATGTCGCTTCCCCATCTGCTGTAGCATTTGTCGCCACAATCACTTCTGAAACTTCACTATCCATAAGACGAGTCATAAGGCTCTTGAGATTGATATCATCTGGACTGATACCATTCATGGGAGAAATAAGACCATGTAAGACATGATAGAGCCCATGGTATTCTTGGATATTCTCCATGGCTGCCACATCGCGACTATCTTCGAGAACTAAAATCGTTGTCTGGTCACGAGTCGGATCGGTACAGATAGAGCAAGGATCGTCATCAGTCAGGCGACCGCAGATGGAACAGTAGGTCAGCTCTCTCTTAGCAGAAAGGAGATTTTTAGCAAATTCATTGACATCGTCATCAGACATTCCAATAGTATAGAAGGCCAGACGTGTAGCCGTCTTAATCCCGATACCCGGTAACTTAGAATAACTGTCAATCAGCTTGGCAATAGGTGTTGGATAAAGCATATGTTCCTTTCTAATTCATTGGATGATGTTGGTTATAGAGGTTGATAATATCGCGCGCAATGGAAGGTCCGACACCATTTGTAAGGTTGGTGTTATGAGGGAAGACAACAGCTACAGCGATTTGAGGATTATCTGATGGTGCATAGGCCACAGCATTGGTATTGTTAGCTTTTTGACCGCCCTCAACATAACTTTCAGCAGTACCTGTTTTTCCACTAATGGAAACCGCTGCGCCATTTGAAAAGGCACGACCGGTTGTCAAAGCACTACCACCATGTGAAACTTGATAAAAGCCTTGTTGGAGGATGGAAACATCAGACTCAGAAATATTAATTTTATTCATTTCCTTGGTTTCAACAGATTGGATTAAGTTCCCTAAGCCGCCTTGTTCATTGTTTCCATAAATCCCCTCGACAATGTGAGGTGCAATCCGAACACCGTTGTTGGCAATAGTTCCAACGTACTGGGCCAATTGCATTGGGGTGTAGTTATCAAACTGACCAAATGCATTGGTAATGTAATTGGCAAAATTATACTCTTTTGGTATAAAACCAGTTGACTCATCTGGAAGGTCAATGCCTGTTGAAGCTCCAAGACCATATTCCGCAAATGTCGAACGAAGTTTCCCCATAGCGGATTCTAAATTGTTAGTTAAAACAAACATATTGGGTTGATAGGTCTGACCCATAATGCCCAAAGCCGTTTGAACCATATAGGTATTAGAAGAATACTCCAAGGCTTCCACAGCTGTAATCGGGAATGAACCGTAAGCTTGAGTATACCAAGAATTAATTGGAGCTGAACCTTGGAAGACAATCGGTTGGTCTGTCAAGGTCTGATTCCCTGATAAGACTCCATTCTCCCAACCAGAGCTGATGGTCGCCGCCTTGACTACCGAACCCGGGACAAAGACATTGGTTACTGTTCCCAAGGAATCAGGTGTTAAATCTCCCGTTTTCAAGTCATGTTTGAGTCCTGACATAGACAAAACCGCACCTGTTTTTGGGTTGAGGGCAACTGCATACACACCTTCTGAATACTTGGCTCCTCCATTTCCCAGTTCGGAATTGAAATAACTCTTAAGCAGATTGTCCACGCTATCTTGGAAGGCCAAATCAATAGTCAGTTTAATATTATTCCCTTTGGTACCATCTTCGATATTTTCGACACTTTCCATATTGCCATACTTGTCTAGATGGATTTCTTTCACCGAGCGTTTTCCTTGCAAGGTTTCTTCATATTGTTTTTCTAGATAAGAGGTCCCAACACGGTCGTTTAGAGAATAACCCTTTTTGATATAAGCATCTGCTTCTTCAGCTGGAAGACCGGCTTTTTCACTGGATACACTTCCTACTATAGACGAAAGTGAAGTCTCTAGGACCTTTCGATCCCACGAGGTTGAAATACTGATACCAGGTAAATTCTTAGAGGCCGAAGCTATCAAGGCAATCTGAGTATCTGTCAAGGAATCTGTCGCAATGGTTCCTGTCGCAAAATTTTCAACTGCATTAAGTTGGCTAAAGAGGTAAATTTCTTTCTTTTCGTCATCCGAGTAGGTAAATTGACTTGGATCGATACTTTCAACAGTATTGTTGTAAAGCTCGGATTCAGATAATTGATTGCCATCAGAATCAAGTCGCTTATCACGTGGTAAACTTTCCACTGCTTTCTTATAGACATCTTGATCTGCCAGGTAATAGTCCGCCAACTGTCGGTCAGTCAATATTGGAGAAGAAACTCCCACATAAGCCAGCAACTTCTTGGCTGTTTCTTTTAAATCTGCAGCCGTCATTTTGTTGTTCCTTGTAAAAGATACAACTTGCTTGATGGTGTTTTCGACGAGAGGTTTCCCTGTTGCATCGTAGATTTGTCCACGGGCTGAACTAGTGGTCACCTTTGTTTTACTTGCCGATGCTAGTTTTGTCTCATAAAAATCTTTGTTCAAAACCTGCATGTAAAGCAGGCGACCAATGATGGTCATAAAGAGCAAAATAACAATTGAAAACAATAAATTAAGCCGAATCGGAATCGAATGGCTATCAAATTTTCTCATACAAATCAGTCTCATTTCTATTTAAAATCTTACTCTTCATTGTACCACAATTTGAGAAGAAAATTATGGAAAAGAAGAGAGCTTTTTTAATTTAGTTTCTGATGGTTTTTTTATTTAAACATAACTATTTTATATGATATAATATTTACAAAAGCTACAAAAAATAATTATCGATTAATAGCTAGACTCAAATAAAGGAGTATCATGAACCCGCAAGATATCGCAAGCATTATTGATCTTCATTTTGAAGAGTTTACAGATCTAGAGCAAGAAATCGCTCGCTATTTTTTACAATCTGAAACCATTGCAGATGATTTATCTTCTCAGCAGGTCACTCAAAAATTACATATCTCTCAAGCCGCTCTGACCCGCTTTGCTAAAAAGTGTGGTTTTACAGGTTATCGAGAGTTTATTTTCCAATACCAACACCAAGCAGATAATCAAGCTAGCCAACATCCCGACCACAGCCCCCTGACAAAACGAGTCCTCAGAAGTTATAGCAATATGAGAGAACAAACACAGGACTTGATTGACGAAAAACAACTTGAACGAATCGCCCAGTTAATCGAAGATGCTGATCGTGTCTACTTCTTTGGAACAGGTAGTTCTGGCCTTGTCGCTCGTGAAATGAAATTGCGCTTTATGCGTCTGGGTGTGGTATGCGAGGCTTTAACCGATCAAGACGGCTTTGCTTGGACAACCAGCATTATGGATGAGAATTGTCTCGTACTTGGTTTCTCCCTTTCTGGCACAACTCCTTCTATTTTAGATAGTCTATTAGATGCTAAGGAGATGGGAGCAAAGACTGTACTCTTTACAAGTGTTCCCAATAAAGATAGTCAGGCCTATACAGAGACTGTTCTTGTTGCTAGCCACAGCCAGTCATCCTACATCCAACGAATATCCGCTCAACTTCCAATGCTCTTCTTTATCGATTTGATTTATGCCTACTTTTTAGAATTCAATCGTGAAAGCAAGGAAAAGATTTTTAATAGCTATTGGGAAAATAAAAAACTCAACGGCTATCGTAGACAAAAACGCGTCAGAAAATCCTAGTTTGGTTCAGCCAAACTAGGATTTTTATTCATCACCAAACATACCTCTTCAAGATTATGAATTAGTCATATCTTGACTTAGTCTTGAATAATTTCATGTAATCACTTTTTGAAGGGAGTAAATAAGCAAGTCTGACGGTATCTTCAACAATTGTATATAATACGATGTAATCCTTACTCAAGGTCAATCCTCGCGTTTGGTAGCGAGGGTCTAATTTCTTACCAAATTTTTCATCGGCATCAAATCCAGCTTGGGGGAAAATTTCTAGATGATTAATATCTTTTCTGATACTCGCCACTTTTCGTCTCGCAGCCTCTACAGAACCGATTTCCTCCGCTATATACTGATATATTTTATCCAGACTATCAATCACTCTAGGAGAATACAAAATCCTATATTTTTTATAATCCATAGCGTGTCACAACATCCTCATCTGTCAAGTAATTCCCAGCCTCAATCTTAGCATAACTTTCTTGAACTTCTGCTTGTAATTGTCTAAATAAATACTCCTTCTCCAATTCCTCTTCACTAAGTAAATCTACTTCATTTGTTACGGCAACATTCTTTAAAAATAATCTAAGTGCCGATGAAAGAGAGAGATTTTTTTCTTTTAACACTTCCATGGCATCATTTACTAATTCTCTATTAGCTTGGAAGGTCACAATTTTACTTGAATTCGCTATAGCCATTTTATATAACTCCTTTATATATTTTACTTATTATCTCACAATTATAAAGAAAGTCAAGGGAATTTGATTTGAAAGATGCTGGAAAAAATTTTTGTGTCACATATCTAATATACAAACTAACTTCTAAAGAAAGCCAAATGATATTCTCCATTCAATTTAACTGCTACTTTCTCATGGATAGACTGATTTTTTAAAGAACAAATTTCTCCATATTTCCAACTTTCATGCTCCCCTGATAATCTAGTGACAGACTTCACTTGATTATCTAAGTTAGCAACTGTAGCACTAAGCTCTTCTTTTGGAATAATTTCTTCAGTAATTGTAAATGATTGTTCCCCTATCTTCAACTCTCTGGCTTCTTGCTCATTGATAGCAAATCCTCCTACTAAGTGAACATAAAATAAGTCAGAAACTTTTAGGAGTTCTTCTTTAGAAATATTATCAAGTAGTCTACATTTATAGAAAGTACTATCAATTTTTATGGCAAATTCTCTACTCTTGGTCTGATATAAGTCACCAATCTCCAACAAATCATTCTTTATTTCATTATTGGAATCATCGTAAGATATTTCATAAGTATCATCATGATTGCTTACTTTACTTTCAATATCTTCATATGAAATTAATTGATTAGTTACACCATAATGCTCTCCTTTATAATCAAATCGATTATAACTTGAGTCGAGAAATTTAACATCATACTTCTCATATGTGCATCCAGTCAATCCAAGTAAACTTAAGAAAAAAATTACGGAAAGATAGATCTTTTTGAATTTCATAGTTCTCCTCCTAATTTTCTATAGTTAAATTATCAAAAATCAATAACGCCTCTCTCCAATATGTCTTTACAGATTTATTTTGGTTATAAAGTAAAGTCAAAACAATTCCCAAACTTCCATCCAAAAATTTAACACTCCATTCATTTCCATCAGAATATATAATTAAACACCTTTTCTGCTTACAACTACTAAATTAGCAACAAACAATAATACAACATAAAAAGTTAAAGCTAATAAATAGGTTGTGCTTCTAAAATTATTTTCTAAAATTATATTAACTGGTAAAATTACTGGAATCCAAAAAATATTAAGAAAAACTTTATTTGTTGCAAATACTATAAATAAACTTTCTACAACAGCTATAAGTAAATTGCCGCCTTTCGCAATAAACAATGTCAATAGCATGTGGAAATGATTTAACAATATTAGTAATAACCAACTAACTATTCCTACGTAAAAATAATATGAAAAGTGTTCTAACTCTATACCTACAACTACCCATAAAGGAATAGTGAGTAAAGATAATAGTAAATCTAACACAAAAAGTTTCGCTCCCCATATACTGGATATATTTCTCCCGCTTCTAATATTCTGATATTTATTAGCATTGATTTCTTGTTCAGATACTAATAAAGTGATTATCGTAGTTATCATACAATAGCCTAACATCGGTAAAAAGATAATATTTTCCAATACAATTGTGTTATTTACAGATAATATGTAAATTGGAATTGTCAATAGTTGTATAGTAGACAAAATCAAAATAATGTATAGTTGATACGAACCTTTAAATTTAATCATTTCACTTTTTAGCAATTGGATCATTACTTAACCTCCAATTTAACATTAACAAAGAAACGATAAATAGAATCAATGATAGAAATACGGCAAATACTACCATTTTAACGTCTGTTACATGATTTGTTAAATCTAGATCTCCTGACGGTTTTATATACATAAGACTATAAGCAATTTTATAATGATATGTAAAAGGAAAGAAGAACCAAAAGCTACTTTGAGCAATAAAAGGTGCAACCAAAAAACAAATCAAGGAGTTAATAGATACTAGGATATAGGGATTGATCCATTTCGAAAATAGATACAAGAGTGGCAATACCCATATGGATGTTATCGAAATAAGTACTAAACAAATTAAGTCATCAATTATATTCAATGATATTAAGTCGGCATACAAAAAATTACTTGTAAATAATAATATAGCTAAAAACCATACGTTAGAAATGAGTAAATCTTTTAATTTTAAAAGTATCTTTACGATATATATTTTTATGCTATCATTTCGAAAGTATATATTCTGGAAGTTTCCTGCAGCTTCTTCTGCTTTATAATCATATAAAAACAACAATCCAATAAGTGTATACAAAAAAACGGCTTCCCACCAATATATTGAAAAACTTTCTATAATGCTTGGTCCAACAAGTAATACCGCTATTAAAATCGACAAGCCCGGAGCTATTATCAAGAATTTTTTGGATGTATTTTTTCGCTGTTTTAACCATTCTGATTTAAATATTTTTATCATATTGCATCACCTCCATGAACAATTCTAAAAAATAAAGATTCTAAATCATCGCTTTGAACATTCGAACCGTCGTAAAAAATTTGACCATCATGTAAAATAACAATTTTATCTGCCACTTTACTAACTTCATACAGTTGATGGCTAGATAAAAGAATTGTCATTCCTGATTTCTTTAAAGAAATCATTAAATTCAATAATTCCTTTATACCATCTGGATCCAATCCATTGGTAGGTTCATCTAAAATGAGCAAATCTGGACTAGTAATTATTGCCATACCTAATCCCAAACGTTGTTTCATGCCCAAAGAAAAGCTCCCTGCTTTTTTCTTTCCCGTATTAGATAGCCCAATCAAGTTTAATACTTCATTAATTCGTTCGTCAGAAATGTCATATAACAATGCTCTTGTTTTTAAATTATCAAAAGCAGATAAGTTCATATAGATAGCAGGAGTTTCAATAAGCGCTCCAATCTCATATATGCCCGCATTTTTTCCCCCATTAAAAATAACCGCACCACTGTCAGCGTTTTCAAGACCAAAAATAATCTTCATAATTGTTGATTTTCCAGCACCATTGATGCCTAATAATCCACAAATACTTCCCTCTTTTATTTCAAAAGAAATATTTTTCAGCACTTCTCTATCCTTATATGATTTTCTAAGTTTTTGAACTTGTATATTCATAACTATAATTCCTCCTTGTTTTATACTTGTATGTTACACTTTATTTTTCAAAATTTGTTCAGATTTTCCAATTTTAAAAAATAAAAAAATAGACAGTCCTCAATTTAGAAGATTATCTATTTTTATATACATAACTATTATGTGGAAGGTATCTAATATATCCCTATAGAATTATTTTTTAATAAGCAACGTCACTTGAGCACCACCTCTATCTGGATTTGATAAAAACAATTCTCCAAAATGTCTAGTTGCAACTTGTTTAGCAAATGCTAACCCTAAACCATAGTGCTTATTATTCCTACCTTTATTCTCAGTATAAAACAACTTATCTGCATTTAATAAGGACTGTTCAGTAAAAGGGAGACCATTGTTCCACACTCCAAAATTAATATACTCTGTTTCCTCAATGATAGTAAGAGTAACTTTTTTTTCTCCAGAACTATATCTTGCTGCATTTGCTAAAATATTAATTAATGCCCTATTTAAATTAAAACGATTTCCCTTAAAAAACATTAACTTTGTAGTATTAATAATTTTGAAATCAACCTTTGCATTATTCATTACAGATTTCGCCTCTACTGACAGATCACTTAAAAAATCAGGTAAATATATCTGTTCCCCATAATCTTTATCTTCAATTAGTAATCTTGAATAATCAATCATTGAACTAAAGTATCTTTCAAAAATCACTATACTGTTATTCATTGACTGAGTAAATTCCTTCTGTTGATCAGTCAAGTTAGTTAATTCAAGCAACTCTAAATTTCCCTTTAGTACTGTTAAAGGAGTTTTTACATCATGAGCTAATGCACCAACTTGAAAAGATAAATCTTCCTTCTCCCTTCTCTCTGATTTGAGTAAATTAGTTAACTCGTCGTCCTTTTGATATAATACAGAGAGAATTTCATCGAACTCTTGTATTTGAGCGGGAATGTTTTTTTCTTTAAATGTTAACTGCCCCATGTTTAAAGCTTTTTTTTGTATAAGTAGAAAATTTTTTGAAAATTCTTTTATTAATCTTGTAAGTGACCAAATGAGTAAAATCGTTTCGAAAACGAAGAAAAATAAATAAGAAAATAGATTAAATGAAATGTGACGCAAATTCGGATTAACAAACTCAGGTATCATGGGTTGCCTGACAGTAAGTACAATCTCTGAATTAGCATAATACCCATAATACACCTCACTATTACTTACAGATTCATTTTTATCAAAAACTTCTCGATAGGCAGGCAAATCCTTTTTTTGATAATTACCCTCTTCAATTGTACCTGTCTTGCGATTAAATACAACATAGTCAAATATAGAGTTATTCATTGCTTGAACTACATCACTTAAATTGCTGGTATCACTCACTGAAATTTCAATTTTAGAGTCGTATACATTTAATTGTCCTGTAAAAACAAGTAAATAAGTAAATATAAAAAATAAAAGTATACTCAGTAACGTACCTGTTACTAGTTCTAAAACAGTCCTTATTATACGTCCTCTAATTGTACTATTCTTCTTAATCATGCCACTTGTATCCCATACCTCTAACTGTTTTTATAGGATTAATTCCATAGGATGAGAATTTTAATCTTATTTGATAGATATACTCAGATATTGAACGAAAGAGGGTTTCAGCATCATCATCATAAACGTTTTCATATATATCTTGTACAGTAAAAATTTTTCTTGGATTGCTAGATAATAGCTCTATGATATCATATTCCCTACTTGTAAAGGCAAGACTATCTCCATTAATACAAACAATTTTTTCTTGTAAATAAATCGTTATTGGAGATAATTCTCGAACAATTTGATTACTTAATTCACCTTGTTTGTATCGTTCTTCTCGTTTGAGATTTGCAGCAACTTTAGCAATTAATTGATTGATGCTGAAAGGTTTTGTAATATAGTCATCTCCTCCTAAATTCAATCCTGATACTATATCTTCTTCGGTATCTTTTGCACTAACAAAAATAATAGGGGAGCTTACTTTATTTCTAATCTGCTTACAAATTTGCATACCATCTATATTAGGCATCATTACATCTAATAAAATCAAATCAAATCCTTTGAAATTATTAATATTGATTGGTACGGTCACTTCTTGATACGTCGTTACCTGATAGTTTTTCATCTCTAAAATAGTTCGCATCAGTTTCAAAATTTCAAAATCGTCATCTACAACTAATATCTTATACATTCTATCACCTCAAAAAATTTTAGAGAACTACCTGCAAAGCTCCGTATTCTTGACAAAGAATAGTCTCAATACATCAGTTTGTAATGTAAATTAAATTTTTAGAAACTAGTATAAATCTATTTTACACTATCTTGAACAAAATTCGTAATATTTAATAATATAATTTGAGTGCCGTCAATGTCATTTCTTATCCAGCAGAAATAACCATAACTTTCCCATCTATATATGAATAATCCTCCCCCTTAAGTTCTCCAACGTAATGTTTCAATGCTTCTTGATTATTTTAATCTAGACCCTCATCACCTACTGAAGCAACAATTATTGAACCTTGACATTTGAGATTGTATCAGAGAAAATTCAGATTTTATTCAGAGAAAAAATCATCTTTACACTACTAGTGAAATTCAAATTTAAGAAAGAATCAATTTCTAAAATTTTTCATGTCCTAAAAAAACGGAATACGTTTTGAACTTGTTAAGACTATTTTCTATTCTTTCTTCCACTTATATCCTGTCCAGCATGCTAAAGCAAGTAAAACTAAATTAAAGATGATAAAGAAAGTCGTAAAACTAAATAATCCATTTTGAGCTAAATCTGCCGTGTAAGGTTAAGTCTCTGTAAAGAGAAGATAAATTCAATAGCCCTCAACGAAAATAAGAAAACTGACAAAACCAATAAGGAAAAGTCCACTTGCAATAAGAAAGAGTCTCCATAAAAGAATGAGAATTCCTCCTACTGCTAAAAAAATTACTGGGATAAGGAGTAAATCATTCATGACTTTCTCCTTTCTAGTCAATCAATTGACGATAATGGGTGGCAAGAGAGGAATCAAACTCTTCTAATTTTTGAACTAAGTCCAAATACTCCTCTTTGTCATGTTCTTCAAAGTCCTCGCCTCTATGATTTTGAAGAGCGATTTCCAATTGACTAGTGAGTTCTCGTTTAGAAAAGCTGTAATCGCATGTCACTTCCTCATAATGTTCCTTTAACTCCTTGTAGGCTTGGTATTCTTCAGGTGTTTGAAATCCCTGTACCAAAGCCTCTTCTAATTGATAATTTGAACTTCTTTCTATAAAAACTAGGTCAAGCATACCGGATAAATCTTGGAGCTTTTATC
>CAURCY010000031.1:0-17514 GCA_963523355.1 uncultured Streptococcus sp. | reverse complement strand
TGCGAGAAGAAGAGCATAGCTTTGCCCTGATTCGGAGCTTTTTAGGCTTTATGACTGGATTAGGTCTTGTTTTTGCACTAGTCTTGTATATCTTTGCTCCTTGGCTAGCAGATTTGTCGGGTGTAGGGAAAGACCTGATCCCAATCATGCAGAGCTTGGCTTGGGCAGTCTTGATTTTCCCATCTATGAGTGTCATCCGAGGTTTCTTCCAAGGGATGAATAATCTGAAACCTTATGCCATGAGCCAAATCGCTGAGCAGGTCATTCGTGTTATCTGGATGCTCTTAGCTACCTTTATGATTATGAAAATGGGTTCAGGAGACTATCTAGCAGCGGTTACCCAATCCACCTTTGCTGCCTTTGTCGGCATGGTAGCTAGTTTTGCAGTTTTGATCTATTTCCTTGCCAAAGAAGGATTACTTAAAAGAGTCCTTGAAACAGGAGATAAGATAAACAGCAAGCGTCTTTTGGTCGACACCATTAAGGAAGCCATTCCTTTTATCTTGACAGGGTCTGCTATCCAGCTTTTCCAGATTTTGGACCAGATGACCTTTATCAATAGCATGAGTTGGTTTACCAACTATAGTAATGAAGACTTGGTTGTCATGTTTTCTTATTTCTCTGCCAATCCTAATAAAATCACTATGATTTTGATTTCTGTTGGGGTTTCGATTGGGAGTGTAGGTTTGCCACTTTTGACTGAAAACTATGTTAAGGGGGACTTGAAGGCAGCTTCTCGTCTAGTTCAGGACAGCATCACTATGCTTTTCCTATTCTTGCTACCAGCAACGGTTGGAGTAGTCATGGTAGGAGAACCTCTCTATACTGTCTTCTATGGCAAGCCAGATAGTTTGGCTATGGGCTTGTTTGTCTTTGCAGTTTTGCAGTCTACTATTTTAGGCTTGTACATGGTTTTGTCTCCAATGCTTCAAGCCATGTTCCGCAACCGCAAGGCCGTTCTCTATTTTATCTATGGTTCCATTGCCAAGCTGGTCTTACAACTGCCAACCATTGCTCTCTTTCACAGTTATGGACCTTTGATTTCCACAACCATCGGCCTTATTATTCCTAATGTTTTGATGTATCGGGACATTTGCAAGGTAACTGGTGTTAAGCGCAAGGTGATTTTGAAACGAACCATTTTAATCAGTTTGTTAACTCTTTTCATGTTTCTTGTAGTTGGGACATTGCAGTGGATTTTAGGATTTGTCTTCCAACCAAGTGGACGTTTGTGGAGTTTCCTATATGTAGCTCTTGTCGGTGCCATGGGGGGAGGAGTTTACGGATTCTTGAGTCTTCGTACCCGTTTATTGGATAAGGTGATTGGACAAGCCCAAGCTAATCGCTTACGAGCAAAATTAAGAATTTCTCAATAATTTTTTTATAAATAAAAGGGATAATTTGAACATTTCTATCATGAAATGCTTGAATTATTCTCTTTTTTATTAATTTGTATTATATTTTTTATAATTTGTAGATAGTAATTTAATTTTTCTTAAATTTTACTTAAAAAACTATTGACTAAATAAAACCTGTAATGTATAATAAGACAAATATTTAAATCAGGAGGTTCTGGAGATGAAAAAGTCTAAAGCCAAGTATGTAGCACTTGCAGGTATCGTGTTAAGTGCAGGTATTTTGTTAAGTGCCTGTGGAAATTCTAGCACAGGGTCAAAAACATATAATTATGTTTATTCAAGTGATCCATCTAGTTTGAACTATCTAGCAGAAAACCGTGCAACAACCAATGATATTGTGACCAATCTGGTAGATGGTCTCATGGAAAATGACCAGTATGGAAATTATGTTCCATCTTTGGCAGAGGATTGGAGTGTTTCTAAAGACGGTTTGACCTATACCTACAAACTGCGTAAAGATGCTAAATGGTATACTGCAGATGGAGATGAATATGCTCCTGTAACTGCCCAAGATTTTGTCACTGGTTTGAAATATGCGGCTGATAAAAAATCAGAAGCCTTGTACTTAGTGCAAGAATCCGTTGCTGGTTTAGATGACTATATCACTGGTAAAACAAGCGACTTTTCAACTGTCGGAGTTAAGGCTCTTGATGACCAAACTGTTCAATATACCTTGACACGACCAGAATCTTATTGGAACTCAAAAACAACTTCAACCATTCTCTTCCCAGTCAATGCAGATTTCTTGAAATCAAAAGGGGATGATTTTGGGAAGGTAGACCCATCTAGCATTTTGTACAATGGACCTTTCTTGATGAAATCCTTTGTTTCAAAATCTGTCATCGAATTCAAGAAAAATCCTAACTACTGGGATGCTAAAAATGTCTTTGTAGATGATGTGAAATTGGCCTATTATGATGGTAGTGACCAGGATGCACTGGCTCGTAACTTTGTCGAGGGGGCTTATAGCTACGCTCGTCTTTATCCAAATAGTTCAAGCTTTGAAGGGATTAAAGAAAAGAATAAGGACAATATCATCTATAGCTTGCAAAATGCAACTTCTTACTTCTTAAACTTTAACCTAGATAGAAAATCTTATAAATTCACTTCAAAAACAAGTGATGCTGAAAAGAAATCGACTCAGGAAGCGGTTCTTAACAAAAACTTCCGTCAAGCCATCAACTTTGCCTATGATCGTACAGCCTACGGGGCTCAATCTCAGGGAGAAGAGGGAGCAACTAAGATTTTGCGTAACCTCGTCGTTCCTCCAAACTTCGTAAGTATCAACGGAAAAGACTTTGGTGAAGTAGTAGCCTCTAAGATGGTTAACTACGGTAAGGAATGGCAAGGAATCAACTTTGCGGACGCCCAGGATCCATACTACAATCCAGAAAAAGCTAAAGCTAAATTTGCTGAAGCTAAGAAAGAACTCCAAGCCAAAGGAGTCCAATTCCCTATACACTTAGATAAAACTATAGATTTGGCTAATAAGGCTGAAATTCAAGGAATCAATTCCATGAAGCAATCAATAGAATCTGTCTTGGGTTCAGATAATGTTGTGATTGATGTTCACCAACTTTCTACAGAGGATTATGATAGTTCAGGTTATCTTGCTCAAACTGCAGCTCAGAAGGATTATGATCTTTACAATGGTGGTTGGACTGCAGACTATCAAGATCCTTCAACCTATCTTGATGTCTTTAACGTTAATTCTGGTGGTTTGATGCAAAATCTAGGTATAGAGCCAGGTGAAGCCAATGACAAAGCCAAGGCTGTTGGACTGGATGTCTACACTCAAATGTTGGAAGAAGCTAATAAGGAACAAGATCCAGCTAAACGTTATGAAAAATATGCAGATGCCCAAGCTTGGTTGGTGGATAGCTCTTTAGCAATTCCAAATGTTTCACTTGGTGGAACACCAACATTGAGAAAAATCGTTCCTTTCTCAACACCATATTCATTGGCTGGTAATAAAGGGGTTGAATCATATAAATACCTCAAATTACAAGATAAGACAGTCACAAAAGATGAATATGAAAAAGCTAAAGAAAAATGGTTGAAAGAAAAAGAAGAATCCAATAAAAAAGCCCAAGAAGAATTGGCAAAACATTTCAAATAAGGATTTTTCAAGAAAAACGATGGTTTCGAATGAAACTGTCGTTTTTATATAGAATGATGGAAAATTTGGAAGAAAAGTGCTTATATTTTCTCTTAGTTAATTGAGTTTATGCTATAATAAATATAAGAAACTACGTTCGAAAATTTACCCAATGTTGATTGAAGTATGCACACGCTAGGGTAATGTTATAGGAGGGGTGCAATCTACTGGAAAAGTAAGATAATACTCTTCGAAAATCTCTTCAAACCACGTCAGCTTCACCTTGCCGTATATATGTTACTGACTTCGTCAGTTCTATCCACAACCTCAAAACAGTGTTTTGAGCTGACTTCGTCAGTCTTATCTACAACCTCAAAGCAGTGCTTTGAGCAACCTGCGGCTAGCTTCCTAGTTTGCTCTTTGATTTTCATTGAGTATAAAATGCAACAAATGATAGATTCTTCTTTATGTGAAGAGTTCTTATTTGCTTATTTACTAATCGTTATGGAGGTAACATCATGGGCGCTATTATGGAGTTTGCGACAGAAAAACAGATTGCATCATTTCTTTCAACTTGTCGCATTGAAGGGCAAAAGAATTTTCTGATGGCCTTCAAGAAAAAGACATGGCTGAAATCTTTTATTGATTTCTTCATTGTAGGAGGAAGTTACTATGTTCAGTCAAGCGTGAAGCCTAAGATTCTGGCATTCACACCTAAGGGAATCTACTTGATGGACATCAGTGATATAACTGAAAATCGTTCTAATCAAGTCCTTGAGATGCCTTGGAATCAAGTTAAAGATTTTACTTATAAGCCAGTCTTGAATACAGTTAGGCTAAACTGGAACTATCAAAATGAAGCCTATATTTTTTCCGTGGATGTCGGTCAGCTTAGTCAGCATGTGGGCCAGTATCAATTTAACAAAGAGCATTATGACTATTTGGTCCAACAGGATTTCTTTCAGTCTAAGTAAGCTCTAACAATCATTTTCACAAAAGGATCTGGAAGTTTTTCTGGATTCTTTTTAGCTTTACTAGTTAGTACTCAATGAAAATCAAAGAGCAAACTAGGAAGCTAGCCGCAAGCTGTACTTGAGTACGGTAAGGCGACGCTGACGTGGTTTGAAGAGATTTTCGAAGAGTATAAGTCTATAGTTTAAAACTATAACCAGCTCTTGAAAAGAAGAAAATGAGTTGATGAAAATAAGTGGTACAATAGTTACTATAGATTTGGAGGTATTGTATGAGCAAGGAATTACACATTAACACAATTTTGGCCCAGGCGGGTATTAAGTCAGATAAAGCGACAGGTGCTTTGGTGACACCGCTTCATTTTTCAACGACCTATCAGCATCCAGAGTTTGGTCAATCTACTGGATTTGACTATACGCGCACCAAAAACCCAACTCGCAGTAAGGCGGAAGAAGTCTTGGCGGCTATTGAGTCCGCAGACTATGCCCTAGCGACTAGCTCAGGTATGTCAGCTATTGTACTGGCCTTTAGCGTCTTTCCAGTAGGAAGTAAGGTCTTGGCTGTCCGTGACCTTTATGGTGGTTCTTTCCGCTGGTTCAACCAAGTGGAGCAGGAAGGCCGTTTCCATTTTACCTATGCCAATACAGAAGAAGAGTTGATTGCCGAGTTGGAAAAGGACGTGGATGTTCTCTATATCGAAACACCAACCAATCCCTTGATGTTGGAATTTGATATCGAAAAACTAGCCAAATTAGCTCATGCTAAGGGTGCCAAAGTGGTGGTGGACAATACTTTCTACAGCCCTATCTACCAACGTCCGATTGAAGATGGAGCAGATATCGTTCTTCATTCAGCAACCAAGTATCTAGCAGGCCACAATGATGTCTTGGCTGGAGTGGTTGTGACCAATAGTTTAGAACTATACGAGAAGCTCTTTTACAATCTCAATACGACAGGGGCAGTCTTGTCTCCATTTGACAGTTATCAATTGATTCGTGGTCTCAAGACCTTGTCTCTTCGTATGGAGCGCTCAACAGCTAACGCCCAAGAAGTGGTTGCCTTTTTGAAGGATTCTCCAGCAGTTAAGGAAGTTCTCTACACTGGTCGTGGAGGCATGATTTCCTTTAAAGTAGCCGATGAAAAACGCATTCCTCATATTTTGAACAGTCTCAAGGTCTTCTCTTTTGCGGAAAGTTTGGGTGGGGTAGAAAGTCTCATTACTTATCCAACGACGCAAACTCATGCTGATATTCCAGCAGAAGTGCGCCATTCTTATGGTTTGACAGATGACCTCTTGCGTTTGTCAATTGGGATTGAGGATGCTAGAGATTTGATTGCAGATTTGCGCCAAGCCTTGGAAGGATAAGACAAAGATGGGAAAATATGATTTTACAAGCCTGCCCAATCGTTTAGGGCACCATACCTATAAATGGAAAGAAGCAGAAACGGATAGTGAAGTCCTACCAGCTTGGATAGCGGATATGGACTTTGTGGTCTTGCCTGAAATCCGCCAAGCCGTGCAAACTTACGCTGATCAACTGGTTTATGGCTATACCTATGCCAGTGAAGAATTAATTCACGAAGTTCAAAAGTGGGAAGCTACACAACACGGTTATCACTTTGACAAAGAGGCTCTTGTCTTTATCGAGGGTGTGGTGCCGGCCATCTCAACAGCTATTCAAGCCTTTACGAAAGAAGGCGAGGCGGTTTTGATTAACACACCTGTCTACTCACCTTTTGCCCGTAGCGTCAAGTTGAACAATCGCAGATTGATTACCAATTCTTTGGTGGAAAAGGATGGTCTGTTTGAGATTGACTTTGACCAACTTGAGAAGGATTTGGTGGAAGAGGGTGTCAAACTTTATATCCTCTGCAACCCTCACAATCCTGGTGGACGTGTGTGGGAAAAAGAAGTCTTGGAAAAGATAGGCCAACTCTGCCAGAAACACGGTGTTTTCTTGGTTTCCGATGAGATTCACCAAGATTTGGCCCTCTTTGGTCACAAACACCAGTCTTTTAATACCATTAATCCAGCTTTTAAAGAATTTGCAATCGTCTTGAGCAGTGCCACTAAAACTTTTAACATCGCTGGGACAAAAAATTCCTATGCTGTCATTGAAAATCCTAAGTTGAGACTGGCTTACCAGAAACGCCAGTTGGCCAATAACCAGCATGAAATTTCAGGCTTGGGTTATTTGGCGACAGAAGCTGCTTATCGCTATGGGAAGGATTGGCTAGAGGAACTCAAGCAAGTCTTTGAAGATCATATTAATTATGTGGTAGATTTATTTGGAAAAGAGACTAAAATCAAGGTCATGAAACCGCAAGGGACCTACTTGATTTGGCTTGATTTTTCAGCCTATGACCTGACTGATGAAAAATTACAAGAGCTGTTGAGAAATGAAGCCAAGGTTATCCTCAATCCTGGTTTGGATTATGGGGATGAAGGAAGTCTTCATGCCCGCCTCAATGTAGCCATGCCTAAATCCCTGCTGCAAGAAGTTTGTCAGCGGATTGTGACGACTTTTGCTAAACGGTAAAAATCCAGCCTTCTAGGAGAAAAGTATCCCTAGAAGGCTATTTTCATAGGGGAAAATATGGTATAATAAAAAGATAAGGTAAAGGTAAAAATATGGCTAAATTGATTCCGGGGAAAGTCCGTATCGAAGGCGTTGCCCTTTATGAAACTGGTAAGGTTGACATTATCAAGGAAAAGAACAATCGGCTCTATGCTCGCGTTGCAGAAGAAGAACTGCGCTATAGTTTAGAGGATGATTTGGTTTTTTGTGCCTGCGATTTTTTCCAAAAGAGGGGCTACTGTGTGCATTTGGCAGCGCTGGAGCATTTTCTGAAAAATGATGAGCGTGGTCAGGAAATCTTGCAAAGTCTGGAAGAAGGTCATGAAGAAAAAGAGGCCGTTGAAACCAAGGTGACCTTGGGTGGCAAATTTTTGGAGCGAATCTTGTCTTCAAAATCAGACCGAACCTATGAGTTGTCAGCTGTGGGTCAGGTGGAAGCAGGAAGCAATCATATCTTGTGGACTCTTAGAATCGGGCAAATCAATAGTCAAAAATACTATGTCATTCGGGATATTCCACTCTTTTTAAAAGTCGTCGAGAAGAGAAAACCTTATATGATTGGTAAAACTTATGAGGAGTCTCTGTCTTGGGAAGCCTTTAATGAGGAAAGTCAAGAGCTTCTGACTTTCTTACGCGGACTAATGGAGGAAGGACTAGCTCCAGACCTTTTTTTCCAAAACCAAGGTCGGCACCTCTTTTTTCCTCTGACCTTTTTTGAGCAGGGTGTGAATTTATTGATGACCTTGCCGCATTTTCAATTTGACCATCAAGTGGATAGCTACCAGACTCTGCTTTTTCAGGATTTGCATGCGGATGCCAATCTATTTACCTTTACAGTAACAGAATACTCGGATTATTTTGAAATGGCAATCAGTGAGAGTCCAAGGGTCAATGTCTTTTATCAGGGAGCTGTGCTTTTCCATAAAGGACAGGTTTATTTTCTAACAGACCAGCAAATGCGTCTTCTCAAGGAAATCAAAGCGCTGCCTTTGGATCAACATGGAAAGAAATACCTGCAATTTGATAGTAGTGATCGAGACAAATTGGCTTCCTGTCTAACGCTCTTTGGCCAAATGGGCACCGTTTCAGCTCCAGAACGTCTACAAATCAAAACTTTTGCACCCTCTTTTTACTTTGACAGGGAAGAGGATAATCGGATTCGTTTAGAAATTCAGTTTGATTATGGAGATAGACAGGTATCTAGCCGACAAGAGCTAGAAGAATTACCATTTTCGAGTGATGCTGACTTAGAAGAAAGAGTTTTCCAAGTCTGTTTGGCAGCTGGATTTGAAGCAGATTTTCAATCTTGGCGTCAGGCCTTAAAAGCAGAGTCTGTCTATCATTTCTTCCATGAAATCATTCCAGTCTTTGAAAAACTCGGGTATGTTGACTTATCAGAAAAGCTCGAAGAACTTTATAGTCTAGCAAGCCCTCAAGTGCAGATTGCTTCCAAGGGAGGTCTCTTGGAAATCCAGTTTGATTTTCAAGATATCGCCCAAGAGGAAATTGACCAAGCCATGCAGGCCTTGGTTGCCAATCGAGATTTTTATATTGATTCGTCCAATCAAGTCTACTTTTTCGATGAAGAAACCAAGAAAATTCGCCAAAATCTACAGGAACTGGGGCAATTTGAGTTAAAAGATGGGGCCTTGCAGGCTCGAAAATCTTTGGCTTATAGTTTAGCTTATCTTTTTGAAGGGCGAGACCGTGTTTCTTTTTCACAAGAATTCCAGAATTTGGCCTACGATTTGACGCATCCAGAGGACTTCCCTAGACAAGCAACTCAGGTTCAGGCTGATTTGCGAGATTATCAGGAAAAGGGAATCGGCTGGCTGCAAATGCTCCATTATTATGGTTTTGGTGGGATTTTGGCTGATGATATGGGACTTGGTAAAACCCTGCAGACCATTGCTTTTTTGACTAGTCAAGTGACAAAAGAAAGTCGGGTTTTGATTTTAGCTCCGTCAGGTTTGATTTACAACTGGGCGGATGAATTTCAGAAATTTGCCCCACAGTTGGATGTGGCTGTTGTTCATGGCTTGAAAGCTAGTCGTGAAGAGATTCTTGCTGAGAGCCATCAAATCTATGTGACGAGTTATGCTACCTTCCGTCAGGACAGTGAGCTTTATCAGGGGATGGCCTTTGACTTCCTTTTCTTAGATGAAGCTCAGGTCATGAAAAATGCCCAGACTAAGATTGCCCAGACCTTGAGACAATTTGTGGTGCCGTCAGTTTTTGCCTTGTCAGGAACTCCTATTGAAAACCATCTGGGTGAGTTGTGGTCTATTTTCCAAATCGTCATGCCAGGACTTTTGCCAAGCAAGAAAGAATTTATGAAATTGCCAGCTGAGCGAGTGGCTCAGTTTATCAAGCCTTTCGTGATGCGACGCAAGAAAGAAGAAGTTCTGACTGAATTACCAGACTTGATTGAAGTGGTTTATAAAAATGAACTGGAAGACCAGCAAAAGGCTATTTACCTAGCCCAGTTGCAACAGATGCGAGACCGTCTAGCTCAAGTTTCAGATCAGGAATTCCAGCGAAGTCGGGTGGAAATTTTATCTGGTTTGATGCGCTTGCGTCAAATCTGTGACACTCCTGCCCTCTTTATGGAAGATTATCAGGGAGCCAGTGGCAAACTGGATAGTCTTCGAGACCTGCTGGTACAGGTGGCAGACGGTGGACACCGTGTCTTGATTTTCTCTCAGTTCAAGGGAATGTTGGAAAAAATAGAACAAGAACTGCCAGATTTGGGCATGACATCTTTTAAAATTACAGGTTCAACCCCAGCTAAGGAAAGACAAGACATGACCAAGGCCTTTAATCAAGGGGAAAGAGATGCCTTTCTGATTTCTCTTAAGGCTGGTGGTGTCGGTCTGAACCTGACAGGTGCTGATACAGTGATTTTGGTTGACCTTTGGTGGAATCCTGCGGTGGAAGCGCAAGCCATTGGCCGTGCCCATCGGATGGGTCAGGAAGAAACGGTTGAGGTCTATCGCTTGGTGACCAAGGGAACCATTGAAGAAAAAATTCAGGAACTCCAAGAACAGAAGAAACATCTGGTGTCACAAGTATTGGACGGCACAGAGTCACGTGGCAGTCTGACCCTAGCAGAAATTAGAGAAATTTTGGGAATTTCTGAAGCCAGCACTTGAAAAATCAAGACAATACGCTATAATGAAGTGTTGAAAGGAAATAGAAAATGAGAGAAGAACGATTTCCATTGGTGTCAGATGATGAGGTCATACTGACTGAGATGCCGGTTATGGACCTCTATGATGAATCTGATTTTATCAGTAATATCAAGGGAGAATACCGTGATAAGAATTATCTGGAGTGGGCCCCTATTACTGAAGAAAAACCAGCAAAACCGATTGAAAAGCCAGTAGAGAAACCTAAGAAGGCTGGGTTAGGAGTAAAAAAAGAAGGAAAGAGCTATGCGGAGGTGGCGCGTGAAGAAGCGCGTGCGGATTTGAAAAAGAAACGCTCAGCAAGTTATCTGACTAAGGATATTACTCCTACAAGACACCATTCTAAGCCAAGTCTCGTTAGACAGGGCAATCAACCTACTGCGCCTTTCCAAAAGGAAAATCCTGGTGAATTTGTCAAATATAGTCAAAAATTGACCCAGTCTCATTATATCTTGGCGGAAGAAGTTAGCAATATTTCGACTCAAGCTGAGCCAAAAGAAACTTCAGGACCAAAGAAAAACAACTATGATTTTCTAAAGAAGAGCCAAATCTACAATAAAAAGAATCAACAAAAAGAACAAGAGCGTCGGGTTGCCCAAGAGTTGAATCTGACCAGAATTACAGAATAGGGGAGAAAACATGCCAAAGACATATCATTTTATCGGAATTAAGGGATCAGGGATGAGTGCCTTGGCCTTGATGTTGCACCAAATGGGGCACAAGGTTCAAGGATCAGATGTTGAAAAATACTACTTTACTCAACGTGGTCTTGAGCAGGCAGGAATTACCATTCTTCCTTTTGATGAAAAGAATCTAGACGGTGATATGGAAATTATCGCTGGAAATGCCTTTCGTCCAGATAACAACGTCGAAATTGCCTATGCGGACCAAAATGGCATTAGCTACAAACGTTACCATGAGTTCCTAGGTAGCTTTATGCGTGACTTTGTTAGCATGGGAGTAGCAGGAGCGCATGGAAAAACTTCAACGACAGGTATGTTGTCTCACGTTTTGTCTCACATCACGGACACCAGCTTCTTGATTGGAGACGGGACAGGTCGTGGTTCAGCCAATGCCAAATATTTTGTCTTTGAATCTGACGAATATGAGCGTCACTTCATGCCTTACCACCCAGAATATTCTATCATCACCAACATTGACTTTGACCATCCAGACTATTTCACAAGTCTAGAGGATGTTTTCAATGCCTTTAACGACTATGCTAAACAAATTACCAAAGGTTTGTTTATCTACGGCGAAGATGCCGAATTGCGTAAGATTACGTCTGATGCACCAATCTACTATTATGGCTTTGAAGCTGAAGGCAATGACTTTGTAGCTAGCGACCTTCTTCGTTCAACAACTGGTTCAACCTTCACAGTTCACTTCCGTGGACAAGAGTTGGGACAATTCCATATTCCAACTTTTGGTCGTCACAATATCATGAATGCGACAGCAGTGATTGGATTGCTTTACACAGCAGGCTTTGATTTGAACTTGGTACGTGAACATCTGAAAACATTTGCCGGTGTTAAGCGTCGTTTCACTGAGAAAATTGTCAATGACACAGTGATTATCGATGACTTTGCCCACCATCCAACAGAAATTATTGCGACCTTGGATGCGGCTCGTCAGAAATACCCAAGCAAGGAAATTGTAGCAGTCTTCCAACCGCATACCTTTACAAGAACCATTGCCTTGTTGGACGAATTTGCCCATGCTTTGAACCAAGCGGATGCTGTTTACCTAGCGCAAATTTATGGATCTGCTCGTGAAGTAGACCATGGTGATGTTAAGGTAGAAGACCTAGCCCAAAAAATCAACAAAAAACATCAAGTGATCACTGTTGAAAATGTTTCTCCACTCCTTGACCATGACAATGCTGTCTATGTCTTTATGGGAGCAGGAGATATCCAAACCTATGAATATTCATTTGAGCGTCTCTTGTCTAACTTGACAAGCAATGTTCAGTAGGATTTTCCCATGGAAATTCCAATTAAGATCATTCAGGCAAGTAAGTCTGATTTGGCTGAGATAGAGACACTTCAGGCCTCATCTTTTCCAGCTGAAAAGCAGCAACCTTCCCATATTTTAGAAGAAAGTATCCGTAAGTCTGCGGATACCTTTCTTCTAGCTAGGGATGAAAATCAGCTTCTGGGCTATGTTCTAGGTGGTCCTTACCCACACAATCCGCAATGTCTAGAAATACATTCTTTAGTCATCGAGGCTGACCATCAGAGACAGGGCTTGGGAACGCTTCTTCTTGCGGCTTTGAAAGATGTAGCAGTTGAGCTGGATTACAAAGCTATTCGTTTGAAGAGTCCGGATGAGTTGCTTTCCTATTTTGAAATGAACGGTTTTATTGATGAAGAAGAGACAGATTCGCTTTATGCAGCTAGTCAAGGTTTTAGTATGATTTGGTTTAATCTCTTTTTTTAGGAGGCAAAATGGAAATTAGGAAAGCAAGATTAGAAGATTTGGATCGTATCGTTGAGATTGAACTAGAAAATTTCTCGATTGAAGAAGCCATTCCTCGCTCTGTTTTTGAGGCGCATTTGCGAGAAATTCAGACCTCGTTTCTGGTTGCAGAAAAAGAGGGTAAGATTATTGGTTATATAGAGGGACCGGTTGGCCCCCACCGCTATCTGCAAGACCAATCCTTTACAGAAGAGATAGAAGATTATAGTCATGAGCCTGGTGGCTATATCTCTGTGACCTGTCTTTCTATTGCCAAGGAGGCACAGGGACTAGGACTAGGTCAGAAATTGCTAACAGCTTTGAAAGAACTAGCTCTTGAACACGAAAGAGAAGGCATTAACCTAACCTGTCATGACTATCTCATTACTTACTACGAAAAACATGGATTTGTCAATGAAGGCCAGTCCCAGTCAACCTTTGCAGGAGAAACCTGGTATGATATGGTCTGGGAAGCTAAAAAATAAGCTAGAAAAGCATGCTAGGTTGCTTTTCTTTCGTTTTTAAGATATAATATTATGGATTGTCAACGAGGAGGATAAACTTTTGAGTGAAAAGCCAAGAGAAGACGAAAAATTAAGCTTTAAAGAGCAGATTTTACGTGATTTAGAAAAAGTAAAACGTTATGAAGGGATTCGCCAAGAGACCACTGAACTTGCAGAGAAAAAAGAAGCTCTATTTGTCCCTGAAACAAAACTCGCAGATGAAGATGTTATGGTTGCATCCCTATCAGCTGTTGAAAAAATTATGGAGAATGCACCACGTGTTCCAAAACATCCTAGTGAGGATATGCCTGCATCACCGGCAGATGAATCAAGAGTAGAAGCTCCGATTACTCCTCGTCACCCTAGTCAAGATGTTCCAGCTTCACCAGTTGAAGCAAGTCCATCAAGACCGGTTCCAGGGCCAGAGACTAATCGTCCACAAAAGGTCGAAGAAGATTTCAACGTAACTCCAACAAGAGTAGCTGTTTCTTATAAGACTGAAGCTAAAAAAGTGCCTCAGAAAGAAGTAACAAAACCAGAACCAGTTATGGAAACGGAAGCTGTTGAAGTCATTTCTGAAACTCCGAGTCGTAGTCGTCGTGAGACAGTTAAACCAGTCAAGAAGAAAAAATCACATTTGAAGGCTTTCTTCATTTCTCTACTGATTTTCCTTGCCTTGATTTCGGCAGGTGGTTACTTCGGTTACCAGTACGTCCAGTCATCTTTATTACCAGTTGACGCTAATTCTAAGCAGTATGTAACTGTTCAAATCCCAGAAGGATCCAATGTCCAAGAAATTGGCTCAGTACTTGAAAATTCTGGTGTGATTAAACACGGAGTGATTTTTGCTTTTTATGCTAAATATAAAAATTATTCAGATTTGAAGGCTGGATATTACAATTTGCAAAAGAGCATGAGTACAGAGGATATCATTAAGGAACTCCAAAAAGGTGGTACTCCTGAACCTCAAGAACCTTCACTTGCAGATTTAACTATTCCAGAAGGATATACGATTGATCAAATTGCCCAAGCTGTAGGCCAATTACAAGGTGAATTTAAAGAGCCTTTGACAGCGGAAGCTTTCTTGGCTAAAGTGCAAGATGACAACTTTATCAGTCAAGAAGTTGCTAAATATCCAAACCTACTCGAAAGCTTGCCAACGAAAGAAAGTGGGGCTCGTTACCGTTTGGAAGGTTATCTTTTCCCAGCGACCTACTCTATCAAGGAAAGCACAACTATTGAAAGTTTGATTGATGAGATGCTGGCAGCTATGGATAAGACCTTGACGCCGCACTATAGTGCAATTAAGTCTAAAAACTTGACAGTCAATGAATTGCTAACAATTGCTTCACTTGTTGAAAAAGAAGGTGCTAAGACTGAAGACCGTAAGTTGATTGCAGGTGTTTTCTACAACCGTTTGAATCTCGGCATGCCTCTTCAAAGCAATATTGCAATCTTGTATGCCCAAGGGAAGCTTGGTCAAAATATTAGCCTAGCAGATGATGCTGGAATTGATACATCAATTAATTCACCATACAATGTTTATACAAAACCTGGTTTGATGCCTGGTCCAGTAGATAGTCCAAGTCAGGACGCGATTGAAGCAAGTATCAACCAAACAAAGAGTGAGAACCTATACTTTGTAGCCAATGTTACAGATGGTAAAGTCTATTACGCAGTGACACAGGAAGAGCATGATCGTAATGTAGCTGAACACGTCAATAGCAAGCTTACTCAAAATAGTAGTTCAAACTAAGACTACAACAATGAGAATCTCAGATAGAGATTCAATACTATCGAAAGAAAGTTGAGAAAAATGGCAGAAAAAACATATCCTATGACCCTAGCGGAAAAGGAAAAACTTGAAAAAGAATTAGAAGAATTGAAATTGGTCCGCCGACCAGAAGTGGTAGAACGCATTAAGATTGCCCGTTCATACGGTGACCTTTCAGAAAACAGTGAATACGAAGCAGCTAAGGATGAACAAGCCTTTGTTGAAGGACAAATCTCTAGCTTGGAAACAAAAATCCGTTATGCTGAAATCGTCAATAGCGACTCAGTTGCCGATGATGAAGTGGCGATTGGAAAAACAGTCACTATCCAAGAAATTGGTGAGGACGAAGAAGAAGTTTATATTATCGTAGGTTCAGCGGGTGCGGATGCCTTTGCAGGTAAGGTTTCAAATGAAAGCCCAATTGGACAAGCCTTGATTGGCAAGAAAACAGGTGACACAGCAACCATTGAAACACCTGTTGGTAGCTATGATGTAAAAATCTTGAAGGTTGAAAAAACAGCCTAAAAGCAGAAAAAAGGAGTGGGGAGGCTGTGCGCTTCACTCACTCCTTTTTCCATTTTAAATTGAATTGGAGACGTTATGAGTTCAAAGAAGAAAAAAAATAAGATGGAGCGTGGTCTGACCAATCGTCACGTGCAGGTTATGGCCATTGCGGGAACAATCGGAACAGGACTCTTTTTGGGAGCGGGGCGCTCTATCAGCCTAACAGGTCCTTCCATTGTACTGATTTATATGATTACAGGGGCCTTCATGTTCCTCATGATGCGTGCGGTTGGAGAAATGCTCTACCAAGACCCTGAGCAACATACCTTTATCAACTTTATCACGCGCCATTTGGGTAAGGGCTGGGGTTATTTCTCAGTTTGGTCTTACTGGCTATCCGTTGTCTTTATCGGTATGGCGGAAATCACTGCTATCTCTCACTATGTTCAGTTCTGGTTTCCTAGCTGGCCAAGTTGGATGATTGAGATTGGATTTTTGACCATTCTAGCCTTGGTCAATTTGATTGCGGTGAAACTCTTTGGGGAAGTTGAGTTTTGGTTTGCTATGGTTAAGATTGTGGCTATTTTAGCTATGATTGCCACAGGAGTCTTTATGGTCTTGACAGGCTTTAAGACACCACATGGAGTAGCAAGTTTGGCTAATATCGCCGACAATTTCTCACTATTTCCTAATGGTGGAGTTAACTTTGTCATGGCCTTCCAGATGGTTTTCTTTGCCTATCTCATGATTGAGTTTATCGGGGTAACGACTTCAGAAACAAAAAATCCACGTCAGGTCTTGCCAAAAGCCGTTAAGGAAATTCCTTTGCGTATCGCCTTTTTCTACGGTGGTGCCCTCTTAGCCATCATGGCTATCATTCCGTGGCGTGAACTTGCATCGGCTGATTCTCCCTTTGTTACAGTATTTGAATTGGCAGGTGTCAAGTGGGCGGCAGCCTTGATTAACTTCGTCGTTTTGACATCAGCGGCATCTGCTCTTAACTCAACTCTCTATTCAACAGGTCGTCATTTGTATCAGATTGCCCATGATTCGCCAAATCGTTTCCTAAAAGCAATTAAAGCAGATACTCTTTCTCGCCACAATGTGCCACAAAATGCCATAATCGCTTCAGCAATCTTGATTGCCCTAGCAGCCTTTATCAACATCTTGCCAGGTGTTTCGGATGCCTTTGCCTTGATTACGGCATCATCATCAGGTGTCTATATCGCCATTTATATCTTGATTATGGTGGCTCACCTTAAATACCGCAAGTCGCCAGACTTTATGGCAGATGGCTACCTCATGCCCCACTATCGTTTCTTAAATCCTTTAACCATGCTCTTCTTTGCCTTTGTCTTTGCAACCCTCTTTTTACAAGAGTCTACATTTGTAGGAGCAATTGGATCAGCTATCTGGATTATCGGATTCGGGATTTATAGCCAGTGGAAATTTAGAAAATAGATTAATACTTAATGAAAATCAAAGAGCAAACTAGGAAGCTAGCCGCAGGCTGTACTTGAGTACGGCAAGGTGAAGCTGACGTGGTTTGAATTTGATTTTCGAAGAGTATAAGGACTCATCAACTCAGGTTGGTGAGTTTTTGCTAGTTTGACAGTCTATTGAAATAAGACTATAATCAAGCTGTAACAGTGTTTAAGGAGGTTTAGATGTACTTTAGATTGGAAAATAAGGAATCCCATAAATCACAAGAAATAGGGAATCTGATTCGTGTTTATAACCGTTCAAAAAGAGAAGAAGCTGAAAGTGAGCCACTTAATCTTTATGTCGAAGATGAAAAGGGCAATCTCCTGGCAGGTTTGATAGCAGAGACTTTTGGAAATTGGCTAGAAATTGAGTATTTATTTGTAAAAGAGGAACTGCGAGGGCAAGGAATCGGTTCAAAACTATTGCAGCAAGCAGAAACTGAAGCTAAGAATCGAAACTGTCGTTTTGCTTTTGTCAATACTTACCAGTTTCAAGCTCCTGATTTTTATAAAAGGCATGGCTACAAGGAAGTCTTT
>CAURCY010000030.1:0-17797 GCA_963523355.1 uncultured Streptococcus sp. | reverse complement strand
TCAACTATCAACAAGCAATGGAAAGTACTTGTAAACACAAATTCTTTATACCATAGTTCGTGACAGTTCCAGCTTTTTTTGATAAAATCATACAGTATGCCCTTGGGCACAAAGTATGAACTGGGACTGTTTTTCCCAGCTTCGGAGGTAAAAAATGTCAGATTCACCAATCAAATATCGTTTGATTAAGAAAGAAAAACACACGGGAGCTCGTCTGGGAGAAATTATCACTCCCCACGGTACCTTCCCGACACCTATGTTTATGCCAGTTGGGACACAAGCCACTGTCAAAACTCAGTCTCCAGAAGAGTTAAAGGAGATGGGGTCAGGGATTATCCTATCAAACACTTATCATCTCTGGCTGCGCCCTGGAGACGAACTTATTGCACGGGCAGGTGGTCTCCATAAGTTCATGAATTGGGACCAGCCAATCCTGACAGATAGTGGAGGTTTCCAGGTTTATTCTCTAGCTGATAGCCGTAATATCACAGAAGAAGGGGTAACCTTTAAAAACCATCTAAATGGTTCTAAGATGTTCCTATCTCCAGAGAAGGCTATTTCTATTCAGAACAATCTAGGATCAGACATCATGATGTCCTTTGACGAATGTCCTCAGTTTTATCAACCTTACGACTACGTTAAGAAATCAATCGAGCGTACCAGTCGTTGGGCTGAGCGTGGTTTGAAGGCTCATCGTCGTCCGCATGACCAAGGGTTATTTGGGATTGTGCAGGGGGCAGGATTTGAAGATCTTCGTCGTCAGTCAGCTCACGACCTTGTCAGCATGGATTTCCCAGGCTACTCTATCGGTGGTTTGGCAGTGGGAGAAACCCACGAAGAGATGAATGCGGTCTTGGACTTTACAACCCAACTGCTACCTGAAAACAAACCTCGCTATTTGATGGGTGTGGGAGCGCCAGATAGCTTGATTGATGGGGTGATTCGTGGGGTGGATATGTTTGACTGTGTCTTGCCGACTCGTATCGCTCGTAATGGGACTTGTATGACCAGTCAAGGTCGTTTGGTTGTCAAAAATGCCCAGTTTGCTGAGGACTTTACGCCACTGGATCCTGAGTGTGATTGCTACACATGTAAGAACTATACACGCGCTTATCTTCGTCACCTGCTCAAGGCTGATGAAACCTTTGGTATCCGCTTGACTAGCTACCACAATCTTTACTTCTTGCTTAACCTGATGAAGCAAGTGCGACAAGCCATCATGGATGACAATCTCTTGGAATTCCGTGAGTATTTTGTTGAAAAATATGGCTATAATAAGTCAGGCCGTAATTTCTAAAATGGAATAGATATAAGCTAAAAATCCTAAGTTTTCTCTTGGGATTTTTCTTCTTTTTTTGATAGAATAAAGTGTATAATGAAAGGGAGAATAAACTCGTATGCGTATTAAATGGTTTTCCTTGATTAGGATTACAGGTTTACTTTTGGTACTCTTGTATCATTTCTTTCAGACCATCTTTCCTGGAGGATTTTTCGGGGTAGATGTCTTTTTCACATTTTCAGGTTTCCTGATTACAGCTCTACTCATCGAAGAATTTTCTAAAAATCATGAAATTGATTTGGTAGGATTTTTTAGGAGACGCTTTTATCGGATTGTGCCACCTGTGGTTTTGATGGTCTTGGTGACCATGCCCTTTACCTTTCTAGTTCGGCAAGATTATGTGGCTGGAATTGGCGGTCAGATTGCGGGTGTCTTAGGCTTCATGACCAACTTCTATGAAATCCTAACAGGTGGGAGTTATGAATCTCAGTTCATTCCTCATTTGTTTGTTCATAATTGGAGCTTGGCAGTTGAGGTTCACTACTATATTCTTTGGGGATTGGCAGTTTGGTTCTTATCCAAACAGGCTAAATCAAATGGTCAGTTGAAGGGGATGGTCTTTCTCTTATCTGCTGCTGCCTTCTTGATCAGCTTCTTCTCCATGTTTATTGGTAGTTTTCTAGTAACCTCTTATTCCTCTGTTTACTTCTCTAGTTTAACTCATGTCTATCCATTCTTTTTGGGAAGTATCCTAGCAACGATTATAGGCGTTCGTCAGACGACTTCCCTCGTCAAGCAATTGGATAAAACCTGGGATTTACGAAAGACCCTGTTGATTTTTGCAGGAGGTTTTGTCTTCTTACTCATTTTGACCTTCTTTGTCAAATTTACCTATCTCTTTGCCTATCTTATGGGCTTCTTGCTTGCCAGCCTTGCAGCCATTGCTATGATTCTGGCGGCGCGTGTCTTACATGAAAAGACTCCTAACGTGCAGGAGCCAAAGATTATCAGCTTTTTAGCGGATACTAGCTATGCGGTTTATCTTTTCCATTGGCCTTTCTACATCATTTTCTCACAGTTGACATCAAATCTTCTTGCTGTGTTATTAACTTTGATTTTTTCTTATGGATTCGCCAGCCTATCATTTTATGTGTTGGAGCCGTGGATTGCAGGAAAGGACACACCTATTATACAAACCCTTCGTCCCCTGCCTCATATTCATACAATCCTTGCAGCAAGTACTGGAATTTTAGCCTTCATTGTCTTCTTAGTAACTCTGTTGGCACCACAAGTGGGAGCTTTTGAGACAGACTTAACTGTCAATGGCTTGAAGCAAGCTGCAACAAATATTAACCAGACCAAGGTAATGACAGAACGAGCAGAAGCTGATAGTTTAGGAATTGCTGATGGCACTATGTTAATTGGTGATTCGGTAGCACTAAGAGCTAATACAGCCTTGCAGACAGCCCTTCCTGGAGCACAGATTAATGCACAGGTCAGCAGAACAACTAAGACTGCCAATGAAATCATGCTCAACAATAGCCAGAATAAATTTCTACCAAAGATGGTGGTTATTGCAACTGGGGTAAATAATCCTGAAAATTACAAGGAAGACTGGGATAGTATCGTGAAAAATCTTCCTAAGGGGCACCATATGGTTTTGGTGACTCCTTATGAAGGAGATAAGACAAAAGAGACCTATGCAATCGTTGAGAAGGCGGCTGCCTATATGAGAGAATTGGCAGAGAAGACTCCTTATATCACGATAGCCGATTGGAATCAAGCTGCTAAGGAACATCCAGAAATTTGGACTGGAACAGACCAAGTCCATTTTGGAAGTGACAATAGTAAAATTGAAGCCGGAGCTAAATTGTATGCAGATACCATTGCTACAGCCTTGCAAACAGCTCAAGACAAGCCAGTCAAATCAAAATAACTTGTATTTAAAAGAGAAGAGTTGGAGAAATCCAGCTCTTTTAAAATATCTCTAGAAAATAGGTCTATACCATTTACAAATGAATCAGAAAGGTTTATAATGTAATTGACATAATAAATATCAAAAGTAATCTTTTAAGGAGGTCATTATTATGCCTAATTACGTTAAAGCGGATCAGTTTTTCTATCCATTTGGCATTCGTCACGGTGGGTACTTAGAACTTGTTGATGGCAAATTTGGGAAACATGTGGATCAAATTCCTGAAGGAGCAGAGGTTCTTGACTATACTGGTTATAGCATTGCACCAGGTCTTGTGGATACTCATATTCATGGATATGCAGGTGTAGATGTGATGGACAACAACATTGAAGGTACATTGCATACTATGAGTGAAGGACTTCTTAGTACCGGTGTTACCAGTTTCTTGCCCACAACTTTAACAGCCACTTATGAGCAATTGCTTGCAGTCACTGAAAATCTTGGAAACCATTATAAAGAAGCAACAGGTGCTAAGATTCGTGGGATTTATTATGAAGGTCCATATTTCACAGAAACTTTTAAGGGGGCACAAAATCCAACTTATATGAGAGACCCGGGTGTTGAGGAGTTTCATTCTTGGCAGGATGCTGCAAAAGGGATGCTAAATAAAATCGCTATTGCACCAGAACGTGATGGAGTGGAAGATTTTGTACGTACTATTACAGGTGAAGGTGTGACAGTTGCACTTGGACACTCAGATGCGACATTTGAACAAGCTAAGAAGGCAGTTGATGCTGGAGCTAGTGTATGGGTACATGCCTATAATGGGATGCGTGGTTTAACACACCGCGAACTAGGTATGGTAGGAGCTATGTATGAGCTCCCACATACTTACGCAGAATTGATCTGTGATGGTTATCACGTAGATCCAAAAGCTTGTGAGATTTTACTTAAGCAAAAGGGGACAGAAAACATCGCTCTTATTACGGACTGTATGACAGCTGGTGGGCTTGAAGACGGTGACTATATGTTGGGAGAATTCCCTGTTGTAGTAGCAAATGGAACTGCACGTCTCAAATCGACAGGTAACTTGGCAGGTTCTATCCTCAAACTTAAAGATGGTATGAGAAATGTAGTCGAGTGGGGTATTGCAAATCCACACGAAGCGGTCATGATGGCTAGCCTTAACCCAGCAAAATCTGTTAATATTGACGATGTCTGTGGACAAATTCGTGAAGGTTATGATGCTGACTTTATCGTACTAGATAAAGATTTGGAATTGGTAGCAACCTACCTAGATGGTGTGAAACGTTATCAAGCATAAGAGAGAAAGCAGAAGTTAGAGACTAGCTTCTGCTTTTTTATGCATGGTACTTTACCGGTAAATAAAAAAGTTAAAAAAATTACAAAAAGGCTTGAACAAACAAATGAAAAGGCTTACAATTATATTATAAATAGTACAAATAAAAAAACGGAGGGGTGCTTTATGAAAGCCTATACTTATGTTAAACCAGGACTTGCTTCTTTTGTTGATGTAGACAAACCAGTGCTTCGCAAGCCAACAGACGCTATTGTGCGTATCGTAAAAACTACTATTTGTGGAACAGACCTCCATATTATCAAAGGGGATGTTCCTGCTTGCCAAAGTGGTACCATTCTTGGTCACGAAGGAATTGGGATTGTTGAAGAAGTTGGAGAAGGAGTGTCTAACTTCAAAAAAGGCGACAAGGTTTTGATTTCTTGTGTCTGTGCCTGTGGTAAATGCTACTACTGTAAAAAAGGAATTTATGCCCACTGTGAAGACGAAGGGGGCTGGATTTTCGGTCACTTGATTGATGGTATGCAGGCGGAGTATCTACGTGTCCCTCATGCAGATAACACTCTTTACCACACTCCAGAAGACTTGTCAGATGAAGCTTTGGTTATGCTATCAGACATTTTGCCTACTGGATATGAAATTGGTGTCTTGAAAGGGAAAGTAGAACCTGGTTGTAGTGTAGCCATTATTGGTTCGGGCCCAGTTGGATTGGCTGCTCTTTTGACAGCTCAATTCTATTCACCAGCTAAATTGATTATGGTGGACTTAGACGATAACCGCTTGGAAACTGCTGTATCATTCGGTGCGACTCATAAGGTTAATTCTTCAGACCCTGAAAAAGCCATTAAAGAAATTTATGATTTGACAGATGGTCGTGGTGTGGATGTCGCTATCGAAGCTGTTGGTATTCCTGCAACATTTGATTTCTGTCAAAAGATTATCGGTGTAGACGGAACAGTTGCCAACTGTGGTGTACATGGTAAACCAGTTGAATTCGATTTGGACAAACTTTGGATTCGCAACATCAATGTAACAACTGGTTTGGTATCTACAAATACCACTCCGCAATTGTTGAAAGCACTTGAAAGTCATAAGATTGAACCAGAAAAATTGGTAACTCATTATTTCAAACTAAGTGAAATTGAAAAAGCCTATGAAGTCTTCAGTAAGGCAGCAGACCACCATGCAATTAAGGTCATTATCGAAAATGATATTTCAGAAGCTTAAGTAGTAAAAACATTTTGGAACATAAGCAAATAGAAATTCAGTCATCATAAGATGGCTGGATTTTTTATCAAAAAATTAAGAAATGAGCATATTTCTTTCCTTGTTTGGCGGAATTGGTTATAATATACGGTACAAAGGAATGAATGAATATGTATCGTGTTATAGAAATGTACGGAGATTTTGAACCGTGGTGGTTTATAGAAGGTTGGGAAGAAGATATTGTAGCAAGTAAGAAATTTGACCAGTATTATGATGCTCTCAAATACTACAAAACTTGCTGGTTTAGATTGGAACAAGAATCCCCTCTTTATAAAAGTAGAAGTGACTTGATGACCATTTTTTGGGATCCAGAAGACCAACGCTGGTGTGATGAATGTGATGAGTATTTACAACAATACCATTCTTTGGCTCTTTTGCAGGATGAGCAGGTTATCCCAGATGAAAAACTACGTCCAGGCTATGAAAAACAAACAGGTAAGGAAAGGCACCGTTCTTGCCGTATGAAATTAAAATAGAGAAAAAGTAACTTTTTTGGAGTTGCTTTTTTTATTTTTCCAAATCTTTGCGAATAGTATAGGTGAGGAGGTAAGTATGGTTCAAGAAATTGCACAAGAAATCATTCGTTCGGCCCGAAAAAAAGGGGCGCAGGATATTTATTTTGTCCCTAAGTTAGACGCCTATGAGCTTCATATGAGGATAGGAGACGAGCGTTGTAAAATCGGTTGTTATGATTTTGAAAAGTTTGCGGCCGTCATCAGCCACTTTAAGTTTGTGGCAGGTATGAATGTGGGAGAAAAGCGACGTAGTCAGCTAGGTTCCTGCGATTATGCCTATGACGATAAGATGGCGTCCCTACGTTTATCTACCGTAGGCGATTATCGAGGGCATGAGAGTTTAGTCATTCGTTTGTTGCACGATGAGGAGCAGGACTTGCATTTTTGGTTTCAGGATATTGAAGAATTAGGCAAGCAGTACAGGCAACGAGGACTCTATCTTTTTGCTGGTCCAGTCGGCAGTGGTAAGACGACCTTGATGCACGAATTAGCCAAGTCTCTTTTTAAGGGACAACAAGTTATGTCCATTGAAGATCCAGTTGAGATCAAGCAGGACGACATGCTCCAATTACAGTTAAATGAAGCAATCGGGTTGACCTATGAAAATCTCATCAAACTTTCCTTGCGTCATCGACCAGATCTCTTGATTATCGGAGAAATTCGAGACAGCGAGACGGCGCGTGCAGTGGTCAGAGCTAGCTTGACAGGGGCAACAGTCTTTTCAACCATTCATGCCAAGAGTATTCGAGGTGTTTATGAACGCCTGTTGGAGTTGGGTGTGAGTGAGGAGGAATTGGCAGTCGTTCTGCAAGGGGTCTGCTATCAAAGATTAATCGGGGGAGGAGGAATCGTTGACTTTGCAAACAAAGACTATCAAGAACACCAGCCAACTAGCTGGAATGAACAGATTGACCAGCTTCTTAAAGATGGACATATCACAAGTCTTCAGGCTGAAACGGAAAAAATTAGCTACAGCTAAGCAAAAAAATATCATCACCTTGTTTAACAATCTCTTTTCCAGCGGTTTTCATCTGGTGGAGACTATCTCCTTTTTAGATAGGAGTGCCTTGTTGGACAAGCAGTGCGTGACCCAGATGCGCACAGGTTTGTCTCAGGGGAAATCATTCTCAGAAATGATGGAAAGTTTAGGCTTTTCAAGTGCCATTGTCACTCAGTTATCCCTAGCTGAAGTTCATGGGAATCTCCACCTGAGTTTGGGAAAGATAGAAGAGTATCTAGACAATCTGACCAAGGTCAAGAAAAAACTAATTGAAGTAGCGACCTATCCCTTGATTTTGCTGGGGTTTCTTCTCTTAATTATGCTGGGGCTACGGAACTACCTACTACCACAACTGGATAGTAGCAATATTGCCACCCAAATTATTGGCAATCTGCCACAAATCTTTCTAGGCATGGTAGGGTTTGTTTCTCTACTTACCCTTTTAGCACTAATTTTTTATAAAAGAAGTTCTAAGATGCGTGTCTTTTCTACCTTAGCACGCCTTCCCTTTCTTGGAATCTTTGTGCAGACCTATCTGACAGCCTATTATGCGCGTGAATGGGGCAATATGATTTCGCAGGGTATGGAGTTGACGCAGATTTTTCAAATCATGCAGGAACAAGGTTCCCAGCTCTTTAAAGAAGTCGGTCAAGATCTGTCTCAAGCCCTACAAAATGGTCGCGAATTTTCTCAAACCATAGCGACCTATCCTTTCTTTAAAAAGGAGTTGAGTCTCATCATCGAGTATGGAGAAGTCAAGTCCAAGCTGGGTAGTGAGTTGGAAATCTATGCTGAAAAAACTTGGGAAGCCTTTTTTACCCGAGTCAATCGCACCATGAATCTGGTGCAGCCACTGGTCTTTATCTTTGTGGCTCTGATTATCGTTTTACTTTATGCGGCAATGCTCATGCCCATGTATCAAAATATGGAGGTAAATTTTTAAAATGAAAAAAATGATGACATTCTTGAAAAAAGCTAAGGTTAAAGCTTTCACACTGGTAGAGATGTTGGTGGTCCTTTTAATCATCAGCGTGCTTCTCTTACTCTTTGTACCTAATTTGACCAAGCAAAAAGAGGCGGTCAATGATAAAGGAAAAGCTGCTGTTGTTAAAGTGGTGGAAAGTCAGGCAGAACTTTATAGCTTGGATAAAAATGAAGATGCTAGTCTAAGCAAGTTACAAGCAGATGGGCGAATCACGGAAGAACAGGCTAAAGCTTATAAAGAATACCATGCTAAACAAAATACCAGTCAAACCGTTGCAGATTAAGGCTTTTACCATGCTGGAAAGCCTCTTGGTTTTGGGACTTGTGAGTATCGTTGCCTTGGGCTTGTCCGGCTCTGTTCAGTCCACTTTTGCGGCGGTAGAGGAGCAGATTTTCTTTATGGAGTTTGAAGAACTCTATCGGGAAACACAAAAACGTAGTGTAGCTAGTCAGCAAAAGACTAGTCTAAACTTAGATGGGCAGACGATTAGCAATGGCAGTCAAAAGTTGACAGTTCCTAAAGGCATTCAAGCACCAACAGGCCAAAGTATTACATTTGACCGAGCTGGGGGCAATTCGTCCCTAGCTAAGGTTGAATTTCAGACCAGTAAAGGAGTGATTCGCTATCAATTATATCTAGGAAATGGAAAAATTAAACGCATTAAGGAAACAAAAAATTAGGGCAGTAATTTTACTAGAAGCAGTAGTTGCTCTAGCTATCTTTGCCAGTATTGCTACCCTTCTTTTGGGACAAATTCAAAAGAATAGGCAAGAAGAAGCAAAAATCTTGCAGAAAGAAGAAGTTGTGCGTGTAGCTAAGATGGCACTGCAGACAGGTCAAAATCAGGTAAACATAAACGGAGTTGAGATTCAAGTATTTTCTAGTGAAAAAGGATTGGAGGTCTACCATGGTTCAGAACAGTTGTTGGCTATCAAGGAGCCATAAAATCAAGGCTTTTACCCTGTTAGAATCCCTGATTGCCCTCATTGTCATCAGTGGAAGTTTACTCCTCTTTCAAGCCATGAGTCAGCTCCTCATTTCAGAAGTTCGTTATCAGCAGCAAAGCGAGCAAAAAGAGTGGCTCTTGTTTGTGGACCAGCTGGAGGCAGAATTAGATCGTTCGCAATTCGAAAAAGTGGAGGGCAATCGCCTCTATATGAAGCAGGATGGCAAGGAAATTGCGATAAGTAAGTCAAAATCAGATGATTTTAGAAAAACTGATGCCAGTGGACGAGGATATCAGCCTATGATTTATGGACTCAAATCTGCGCAGATTACAGAGAATAACCAACTGGTGCGTTTTCGTTTCCAGTTCCAAAAAGGCTTAGAAAGGGAGTTCATCTATCGTGTGGAAAAAGAAAAAAGTTAAGGCAGGTGTTCTCCTCTATGCAGTCACCATGGCAGCCATCTTTAGTCTTTTGTTACAATTTTATTTGAACCGACAAGTCGCCCACTATCAAGACTACGCTTTAAATAAAGAAAAGCTGATTGCTTTTGCCATGGCCAAACGAACGAAAGATAAGGTTGAGCAAGAAAGTGGGGAACAGGCCTTTAATCTGGGTCATGTGAGTTATCAAAATAAGAAAACAAGCTTGGTGACGACGGTTCGTACGCCTAAGAGTCAATATGAGTTCCTGTTTCCTTCAGTCACAATCAAAGAAGAGAAAACAGATAAAAAGGAAAAGGTAGTGACTGATTCAAGTAATCAAGCAGAGAAGAAAAAATCAGAAGAGAAGGTTGAAAAGAAAGAGAATTCCTAGCCAATCAAGCTACTTTGTGCTAAACTAAAAATATGAAACATGATTTTAACCACAAAGCAGAAACTTTTGATTCACCTAAAAATATCTTCCTTGCAAACTTGGTTTGTCAAGCAGTCGAGAAACAGATTGATCTTCTATCAGACAAAGAAATTTTGGATTTCGGTGGAGGGACGGGTCTGTTAACCTTGCCCCTAGCTAAGCAGGCCAAGTCTGTAACATTGGTGGATATTTCGGAGAAAATGCTGGAGCAAGCTCGTTTGAAAGCGGAACAGCAAGACATCAAGAATATCCAGTTTTTGGAGCAAGATTTACTGGAAAAACCCTTGGAGCAAGAGTTTGATCTCATTGTTGTTTGTCGGGTTCTTCATCATATGCCTGATTTGGATGCGGCTCTCTCACTGTTTCATCAACATTTGAAGGAAGATGGACAACTCCTACTTGCTGATTTTACCAAGACAGAAGCTAACCATCATGGATTTGAATTGCCTGAACTGGAAAACAAGCTAATTCAGCATGGTTTTTCATCTGTGCATAGTCAGATCCTCTATAGCGCTGAAGACCTGTTTCAAGGAAATTACTCAGAACTCTTTTTAACAGTAGCTCAAAAATCACTCTCCTAGTCAGGGAGTGATTTTTCTATAAGGATGGAAAAAAGAAGGGAAATTTGATAAGATAGGAATATGGATTTTGAAAAAATTGAACAAGCTTATACCTATTTACTAGAGAATGTCCAAGTCATTCAAAGTGACTTGGCGACCAATTTTTATGACGCCTTGGTGGAGCAAAACAGCATCTATCTGGATGGTGAGACTGAGTTAGAGCAGGTCAAAGGGAACAATCAAGCCCTTAAACGCTTAGCGCTTCGCAAAGAAGAATGGCTCAAAACCTACCAGTTTCTCTTGATGAAGGCTGGGCAAACAGAACCCCTACAGGCTAATCACCAGTTTACACCGGATGCTATTGCCTTACTTTTGGTGTTTATTGTGGAAGAGTTGTTTAAAGAGGAGGAAATCACTATCCTCGAAATGGGTTCTGGCATGGGAATTTTGGGCGCTACTTTCTTGACCTCGCTTGATAAAAAGGTGGATTATTTGGGAATGGAAGTGGATGATTTGCTGATTGATTTGGCAGCTAGCATGGCAGATGTAATTGGTTTGCAGGCTGGCTTTGTCCAAGGAGATGCCGTTCGTCCACAAATGCTCAAAGAAAGCGATGTGGTCATCAGCGACTTGCCTGTCGGCTATTATCCTGATGATGCCGTTGCGTCGCGCCATCAAGTTGCTTCTAGTCAAGAACATACTTACGCCCATCACTTGCTCATGGAACAAGGACTTAAGTATCTCAAGTCAGACGGATATGCTATTTTTCTAGCTCCGAGTGATTTGTTGACCAGTCCTCAAAGTGATTTGTTGAAAGGCTGGTTGAAAGAGGAGGCAAGTCTGACTGCTATGATTAGTTTGCCTGAAAATCTCTTTGCCAATGCCAAACAATCTAAGACCATTTTTATCTTACAGAAGAAAAGTGAAACAGCAGTAGATCCTTTTGTTTATCCGCTTGCTAGCTTGCAAGATGCAAGTGTTTTAATGAAATTTAAAGAAAATTTTCAAAAATGGACTCAAGGTACTGAAATATAAAATAGATTTTGTTATAATAGATGAAAACGCTTAAAAAGGGGTATCATGTTATGACAAAAACAATTGCAATCAATGCAGGAAGTTCAAGTTTAAAATGGCAATTATATTTAATGCCAGAAGAAAAAGTATTGGCGAAAGGTTTAATTGAACGGATTGGTTTGAAAGATTCTATTTCAACTGTAAAATTTGACGGCCGTTCTGAACAACAAATTTTGGATATCGAAAATCATACACAAGCCGTTAAAATCTTATTGGATGACTTGATTCGTTTCGATATTATCAAGGCTTATGATGAGATTACAGGTGTTGGACACCGTGTTGTTGCAGGTGGAGAATATTTCAAAGAATCAACAGTCGTTGAGGGAGATGTTTTAGAAAAAGTTGAAGAGTTGAGTTTGTTGGCTCCTCTCCACAATCCAGCCAATGCAGCAGGTGTTCGTGCCTTCAAGGAATTGTTGCCAGACATTACCAGTGTAGTTGTTTTTGATACTTCATTCCACACAACTATGCCAGAGAAAGCTTATCGCTATCCTCTACCAACAAAATATTACACAGAAAACAAGGTTCGTAAATATGGTGCCCACGGTACAAGTCACCAGTTTGTAGCAGGAGAAGCTGCAAAACTCTTGGGACGTCCATTAGAAGACTTGAAATTGATTACTTGCCACATCGGTAATGGTGCTTCTATTACAGCTGTTAAGGGTGGTCAATCTGTCGATACTTCAATGGGATTCACTCCACTTGGTGGTGTGATGATGGGAACACGTACAGGAGATATTGACCCTGCTATCATTCCTTACTTAATGCAATATACAGAGGACTTTAACACGCCTGAAGACATTAGTCACGTTCTTAATCGTGAATCAGGACTAATGGGGGTTTCAGGTAAATCTAGTGATATGCGTGATGTAATTGCTGCTATGAAAGAAGGGGATCATGACGCTACTTTGGCTTATGAAATGTATGTTGACCGTATTCAAAAACATATCGGTCAATACCTTGCAGTCCTAAATGGAGCAGATGCTATTATCTTTACTGCGGGTATCGGTGAAAATGCTGCAAACGTACGTGAAGATGTTATCTCAGGGATTTCTTGGTTTGGCTGTGATGTTGACCCAGAAAAGAACGTCTTTGGTGTGACAGGAGACATTTCAACAGAGGCAGCGAAGATCCGTGTCTTGGTTATTCCAACAGATGAAGAATTAGTGATTGCCCGTGACGTTGAACGCTTGAAAAAATAAGTAAAACTAGTAAAAATATTCCGTACAAGGAGTTGGAAAAGAGATTTTTCCAGCTTCTTTTTATGGTGAAATTGTCCAAAACCTTGCTATGATTGGCTTTTTTGAAAAATATGGTATAATAGTAGTAATTTAATAGATGGAGTTGAGTTTTGAAGAAAAGCTTTCGTGTAAAAAGAGAGAAAGATTTTAAGGCGATTTTCAAGGAGGGGACAAGTTTTGCCAACCGCAAATTTGTTGTCTACCAATTAGAAAACCAGAAAAACCATTTTCGAGTAGGTCTATCAGTTAGCAAAAAACTGGGGAATGCAGTCACTAGAAATCAAATCAAGCGACGAATTAGACATATTATCCAGAATGCAAAAGGGAGTCTGGTAGAAGATGTCGACTTTGTTGTCATTGCTCGAAAAGGGGTTGAAACCTTGGGATACGCAGAGATGGAGAAAAATCTACTCCACGTATTAAAATTATCAAAGATTTACCAGGAAGGAAATGGGAGTGAAAAAGAAACTACAGTTGACTAGTTTGCTAGGACTGTCTCTATTGATCATGACAGCCTGTACGACTAATGGGACAACTAGTGATATTACAGCCGATTCGGCTGATTTTTGGAGTAAATTTGTTTACTTCTTTGCGGAAATCATTCGCTTTTTATCGTTTGATATCAGTATCGGAGTGGGGATTATTCTCTTTACGGTCTTGATTCGTACAGTTCTCTTGCCAGTCTTCCAAGTGCAAATGGTGGCTTCCAGAAAAATGCAGGAAGCTCAACCACGCATTAAGGCGCTTCGAGAACAATATCCAGGTCGTGATATGGAAAGCAGAACCAAGCTAGAGCAAGAAATGCGTAAAGTCTTTAAAGAAATGGGTGTCAGACAGTCAGATTCTCTTTGGCCGATTTTGATTCAGATGCCGGTTATCTTGGCCTTGTTCCAAGCTCTATCAAGAGTTGACTTTTTGAAGACAGGTCATTTCTTATGGATTAACCTTGGTGGTGTGGATACAACCCTTGTTCTTCCGATTTTAGCAGCTGTATTTACCTTTTTAAGTACTTGGCTGTCTAATAAAGCCTTGTCTGAGCGTAATGGCGCTACGACTGCGATGATGTATGGTATTCCGGTCTTGATTTTTATCTTTGCAGTTTATGCACCAGGTGGAGTCGCCCTATACTGGACAGTGTCCAATGCTTATCAAGTCTTGCAAACCTATTTCTTGAATAATCCATTCAAGATTATTGCAGAGCGCGAGGCCGTAGTACAGGCACAGAAAGATTTGGAAAATAGAAAAAGAAAAGCCAAGAAAAAGGCTCAGAAAACGAAATAATAAGGAGGAATCTGGTAATGGTAGTATTTACAGGTTCAACTGTTGAAGAAGCAATCCAGAAAGGATTGAAAGAATTAGATATTCCAAGAATGAAGGCTCATATCAAAGTCATTTCTCGTGAGAAAAAAGGGTTTCTTGGCTTATTTGGTAAAAAACCAGCCCAAGTGGATATCGATGCTATTAGTGAAACGACAGTTGTAAAAGCAAACCAACAAGCTGTAAAGGGAGTTCCAAAGCAAATTAATGATTTGAATGAGCCTGTTAAAACAGTCAGTGAAGCAACTGTTGATTTGGGGCATGTTGTAGAAGCAATTAAAAAGATTGAAGAGGGAGGCCAAGGGGTTTCTGATGAAGTCAAGGCTGAAATCTTAAAACATGAAAGACATGCCAGCACTATCTTAGAAGAAACTGGTCACATTGAGATTTTAAATGAATTACAACTTGAAGAAACTGCTCTCGAAGGAGAAGTAGAAACTCCTAATATTGAAAGCCAAGCCGAGCAAACTGAAAGTCAAGAATTAAAAGATTTGGGCTTGAAGGTGGAGCCAAGCTTTGATATTGAACAAGTAGCTACGGAAGTAGCGACTTATGTCCAAACAATCATTGATGATATGGACGTTGAGGCGACGATTTCAAATGATTATAACCGTCGTAGCATCAATTTACAAATTGATACAAATGAGCCAGGGCGTATTATCGGTTACCATGGTAAAGTTTTGAAGGCCTTGCAACTATTGGCTCAAAATTATCTTTACAACCGCTATTCAAGAACCTTTTACATCACCATTAATGTCAATGATTACGTTGAACACCGTGCAGAAGTCTTGCAGACCTATGCTCAAAAATTGGCGACTCGTGTTTTAGAAGAAGGACGTAGTCATCAAACAGATCCTATGTCAAATAGCGAACGCAAGATCATCCATCGTATTATTTCACGTATGGATGGCGTGACCAGTTACTCTGAAGGTGATGAGCCAAATCGTTATGTTGTCGTAGATACAGAATAAGTAAAATCAGGGTTATCCTGATTTTTTGCTAGCTGGAGGAGATTAAATTAATGTTGAATAAGATAAGAGACTATCTAGACTTTGCTGGTTTGCAGTACCGTAATCCTGATAAGGCGGGAGCAGAGCGAGAGAAAATGCTGGCATTTCGCCACAAAGGTCAAGAGGCCAGAAAGGCTTTTACAGAGCTAGCCAAAGCCTTTCAAGCAAGCCATCCAGAATGGCAACTCCAACAGACTAGTCAGTGGATGAACCAAGCGCAGCGCTTGCGACCACATTTTTGGGTTTATCTACAGAGAGACGGACAAGTGACAGAACCTATGATGGCCTTACGTTTATATGGAAGTCCTTCTGATTTTGGTGTTTCACTAGAAGTGAGTTTTATTGAACGTAAGAAGGATGAGAAGACTCTAGGCAAGCAGGTTAAAGTTTTAGAAATTCCAACCGTTAAAGGGATTTATTATCTAGCCCACTCTGATGATCAAAGTCAACGGTGGGAGGCGAACGAAGAAAATCGTCAAATTTTAAGAAATAAACTATCCAATCAGGAAGTCCGAAAAGTTTTAGTTAAGGCAGATGTTTCTTTTATAGAAAATCAATCATTAGAAGTGATTTTAGAAAAATTAGATGAAGCTTATGAACGCTTACTTCCCTACTATCAGGCGACCAGAGAATAGAAAATAGATGACTTATATAGCGTCGAATTGTTTAATTGCTATTCTATGTATTTTTTCATATAATAGTAAAATAGAATGTGTGATTCAATAATCACCTCAAATAGAAAGGAAATTCTATGTCAAATCTATCTGTTAATGCAATTCGTTTCCTAGGTATTGACGCTATCAACAAAGCCAACTCAGGTCACCCAGGTGTGGTTATGGGAGCGGCTCCGATGGCTTACAGCCTCTTTACAAAACAACTTCGTATCAATCCAGCTCAACCAAACTGGATTAACCGCGACCGTTTTATTCTTTCAGCAGGTCATGGTTCAATGCTTCTTTATGCCCTTCTTCACCTTTCTGGCTTTGAAGATGTTAGTATGGATGAGATCAAGAGCTTCCGTCAATGGGGTTCAAAAACACCAGGTCACCCAGAATTTGGTCATACAGCAGGAATTGATGCTACAACAGGTCCTTTAGGTCAAGGGATTTCAACTGCCACTGGTTTTGCCCAGGCAGAACGTTTCTTGGCAGCCAAATATAACCGCGAAGGCTACAATATCTTTGACCACTATACTTACGTTATCTGTGGAGACGGAGACTTGATGGAAGGTGTCTCAAGCGAGGCAGCTTCATACGCAGGTTTGCAAAAGCTAGACAAGTTGGTTGTTCTTTATGATTCAAATGACATCAACTTGGATGGTGAGACAAAGGATTCCTTTACAGAAAGTGTTCGTGACCGTTACAATGCTTACGGTTGGCATACAGCCTTGGTTGAAGATGGAACAGACTTGGAAGCAATCCATGCAGCTATCGAAACAGCTAAAGCTTCAGGCAAACCATCTTTGATTGAAGTGAAGACTGTTATTGGATACGGTTCTCCAAACAAACAGGGAACTAATGCCGTACACGGTGCTCCTCTTGGAGCAGATGAAACTGCAGCAACTCGTCAAGCCCTTGGTTGGGACTACGAACCATTTGAAATCCCAGAACAAGTATATGCTGATTTCAAAGAACATGTTGCAGACCGTGGCGCATCAGCTTATGAAGCTTGGACAAAATTAGTTGCTGATTATAAAGAAGCTCATCCAGAACTTGCAGCAGAAGTAGAAGCCATCATCGACGGACGTGATCCAGTTGAAGTGACTCCAGCAGACTTCCCAGCATTAGAAAATGGCTTCTCTCAAGCAACTCGTAACTCGAGTCAGGATGCTTTGAACGTTGTGGCAGCTAAGTTACCAACCTTCTTAGGTGGATCAGCTGACCTAGCTCACTCAAACATGACTTATATCAAGACTGATGGACTTCAAGATGATACCAATCGCTTGAACCGTAACATTCAGTTTGGTGTTCGTGAATTTGCTATGGGAACGATCTTGAACGGGATGGCCCTTCACGGTGGACTTCGTGTATACGGTGGAACTTTCTTCGTCTTCTCTGACTATGTGAAGGCAGCTGTTCGCTTGTCAGCCTTACAAGGACTTCCTGTGACTTATGTCTTTACCCACGATTCAATCGCAGTTGGGGAAGACGGTCCAACGCACGAACCAGTTGAGCATTTAGCAGGTCTTCGTGCCATGCCAAATCTGAATGTTTTCCGTCCAGCAGATGCGCGTGAAACGCAAGCAGCTTGGTACCTTGCAGTGACAAGTGAGAAAACACCAACCGCCCTTGTCTTGACCCGTCAAAACTTGACTGTTGAAGAAGGAACAGACTTTGATAAAGTTGCTAAAGGTGCTTATGTTGTCTATGAAAATGCAGCCGACTTTGATACCATCTTGATTGCAACAGGATCAGAGGTTAATCTTGCTGTCTCAGCTGCCAAAGAATTGGCTAGTCAAGGCGCAAAAGTCCGCGTAGTCAGCATGCCATCTACAGATGTCTTTGATAAACAAGATGCA
>CAURCY010000029.1:0-17907 GCA_963523355.1 uncultured Streptococcus sp. | reverse complement strand
CAAAAACTGTTGAAATGTACCAAAATGAACTTTTTGATGAACTCTATGTCTGCTATAACCACCATGTCAATACGCTAACTAGTCAAATGCGTGTGGAGCAAATGCTTCCAATTGTTGACTTGGATCCAAATGAAGCAGATGACAGTTACAGCTTGACCTTTGAATTGGAAACTAGCCGAGAAGAAATTTTGGAGCAGTTGTTGCCTCAGTTTGCAGAAAGTATGATTTACGGTGCTATTATCGACGCTAAGACAGCTGAAAATGCTGCAGGTATGACAGCTATGCAAACAGCGACAGATAATGCTAAGAAAGTCATTAATGATTTGACAATTCAGTATAACCGTGCCAGACAGGCGGCGATTACACAAGAAATTACAGAAATCGTAGCAGGAGCTAGTGCCTTAGAATAGGCACTAGTCCAGCTCGTATGAAAATGAACTTAGGACCTAGTTAAGCTAGGGACCGACAGTATCTTATATAGAATAGGAGAAGGAGATGAGTTCAGGTAAAATTGCTCAGGTTATCGGTCCCGTTGTAGACGTCTTGTTTGCAGCAGGGGAAAAACTTCCTGAGATTAACAATGCACTTGTCGTCTACAAAAATGACGAAAGAAAAACAAAAATCGTCCTTGAAGTAGCCTTGGAGTTGGGAGATGGTATGGTTCGTACTATCGCCATGGAATCAACAGATGGTTTGACTCGTGGAATGGAAGTATTGGACACAGGTCGTCCAATCTCTGTACCAGTAGGTAAAGAAACTTTGGGACGTGTCTTCAATGTTTTGGGAGATACCATTGACTTGGAAGCTCCTTTTACAGAAGATGCAGAGCGTCAGCCAATTCATAAAAAAGCTCCAACTTTTGATGAGTTGTCTACCTCTTCTGAAATCCTTGAAACAGGGATTAAGGTTATCGACCTTCTTGCCCCTTACCTTAAAGGTGGTAAAGTTGGACTTTTCGGTGGTGCCGGAGTTGGTAAAACCGTCTTAATCCAAGAATTGATTCACAACATTGCCCAAGAACACGGTGGTATTTCAGTATTTACCGGTGTTGGGGAACGTACTCGTGAAGGGAACGACCTTTACTGGGAAATGAAAGAATCAGGCGTTATCGAGAAAACAGCCATGGTATTTGGTCAGATGAATGAGCCACCAGGAGCACGTATGCGTGTTGCTCTTACTGGTTTGACAATTGCTGAATACTTCCGTGATGTAGAAGGCCAAGACGTGCTTCTCTTTATCGACAATATCTTCCGTTTCACTCAAGCTGGTTCAGAAGTATCTGCCCTTTTGGGTCGTATGCCATCAGCCGTTGGTTACCAACCAACACTTGCTACGGAAATGGGTCAATTGCAAGAACGTATCACATCAACTAAGAAGGGTTCTGTAACCTCTATCCAGGCTATCTATGTGCCAGCGGATGACTATACTGACCCAGCGCCAGCAACAGCCTTCGCTCACTTGGATTCAACAACCAACTTGGAACGTAAGTTGGTACAATTGGGTATCTACCCAGCCGTTGACCCACTTGCTTCAAGCTCACGTGCCTTGGCACCTGAAATCGTTGGAGAAGAGCACTATGCAGTTGCTGCAGAAGTAAAACGTGTCCTTCAACGTTACCATGAATTGCAAGATATCATTGCTATCCTTGGTATGGATGAGCTTTCTGATGAAGAAAAGACCTTGGTTGCTCGTGCTCGCCGTATCCAGTTCTTCTTGTCGCAAAACTTCAACGTTGCGGAACAATTCACTGGTCAGCCAGGTTCTTATGTTCCAGTTGCTGAAACTGTTCGTGGCTTTAAGGAAATCCTTGATGGTAAACATGACCACTTGCCAGAAGATGCCTTCCGTGGTGTAGGTTCTATCGAAGATGTAATTGCAAAAGCTGAAAAAATGGGATTTTAAGAGGTGATCTATGGCTCAGTTAACTGTCCAGATCGTGACACCAGATGGCCTCGTCTATGATCACCATGCCAGCTTTGTATCGGTTCGAACTCTGGATGGTGAGATGGGGATCTTGCCACGACATGAAAATATGATTGCGGTTTTAGCAGTTGATGAAGTAAAGGTAAAACGTATTGATGATGAAGATCACGTGAACTGGATTGCAGTAAACGGAGGCGTTATTGAAATTGCCAATGATACCATCACAATCGTTGCTGATTCTGCAGAACGTGCTCGTGATATCGATATCAGTCGTGCAGAACGTGCCAAACTTCGAGCAGAGCGTGAAATTGAAGAAGCACAAGACAAACACTTGATTGACCAAGAACGTCGTGCGAAGATTGCACTGCAACGTGCCATTAACCGGATTAATGTCGGAAATAGACTATAAGAAAAAAATGAACTTGAGTTACCAAGTTCATTTTTTATGTTTTCTTAAGGAGCAAAACTGATGCAGACTGCTTCTGGTACATGGAAGTCATTAGAAAGTTCTGCTAGACGTCCAGTTTCAGAATTGCGTTTAAAGACGGTTGCATTGTCAGAGTCTTGATGGACAGCAATGACAAATTCTTGATCTGGTGTCAAATCAAAATCACGTGGAGTCTGACCATGCGTCGGAACGATTTCTAACAACTCTAAGCTACCGTCCGCAAGGATTGTATATACTGCGATAGAATCATGACCACGGTTAGAGGCGTAGAGGTATTTACCATCTTTAGAGAGACGAATGGCAGCAGTACCATTAAAGCCTTCATAACCGTCTGGTAGAGTTGAAATGACTTGCATGCGTTCAAATTCGCCAACACCATCGTAGATTAGAACCTCGATAGTGCTATTGAGTTCACAAATGAGATAAGCGATTTTATAATGGTTATGGAAAATAATATGGCGTGAGCCTGCTCCTGGCTGGCTATGATAGGTATAGAGCTTAGATAATTTTCCTTCTGAATCAAGATCGTAAGTAATTACTTGGTCAGTACCCAAGTCGCAGGTCACTAGATAGTGGTCAGGTGTTAAATCTGTATAGTGAACATGTGGAGAAGCTTGATTTTCATGTGGACCTTGGCCACTGTGTTGATCAACATCACTAAGTAGAAGACAACCATCTTCCTGACGTTTATAAACAAGGACCTGTCCCTTGTGGTAGTTTGCCGCGTAAACCAAATCACGCTCTTCATCAACGGCAACATAACAGTGGGGGACTCCCTCTTCAACGACGTGATTTAATAAGGTACCATTAGTTTGATAGGCTGCAATTCCACCCTTATCGTCTTGACTACCAACAGTGTATAAATGTTGATGCTGGTCAAAGGCAAGGTAGGTTGGACTTGGTTCAGCTGCAAAAAGTTCTAGATTTGAAAGCTGACCAGTTTCTGTATCAAAGTCTGCCTTGTAAATCCCTTGGGAAGTACGACGTGTATAAGTTCCAAAATAAACAGTTTCTTTCATAACTTTACCTCTATATAAAAGATAAGACTATTATATCACAAAAATTGTAGTTGGAGGAATTCTATAACACATAATTAAACATAATAAAATATTAAATTTAACTTGTTTTTGTATTGATTTCCTTTTGAAAAGTGCTATAATAATCCTATACAAATTGTAAAGGAGTTTGTTTATGAAAAAACGTGTTTTCTTAGCAGCAGGAGTTGCTGTACTCTCGGCAGCTGTTCTAGCCGCTTGTTCATCTGGTAATGGGAATAAGGAAGCAACTAAACCAGCAACTAAACCAGTTACTTATGCCTATGTATTCTCATTAGATCCTGTTACTTTGGATTATACAGTTTCTGGTAATGTCAGCACTAAACAGATTACAGGTAATGTTATTGATGGATTATTAGAAAATGACCAATATGGGAATCTGGTCCCATCAGTTGCAGAAGATTGGACTGTTTCCAAAGATGGTTTGACCTATACCTATAAAATCCGTCAGGGTGTCAAATGGTATACCAATGAGGGGGAAGAATATGGTGAAGTTAAGGCTCAGGACTTTGTAACTGGTCTGAAGCATGCAGCTGATAAGAAATCACAGGCTCTCTATTTGGTACAGGATTCTATCAAAGGATTGGATGACTATGTAAATGGGAAAACAACAGATTTCTCAACCGTAGGTGTGAAAGCAACAGATGATTATACTGTTGTTTATACTTTGAACCATCCAGAATCTTTCTGGAATTCAAAAACAACAATGGGAGTCCTTGCTCCCGTGAGTGGAGACTTTTTAGCTTCTAAAGGAGATGATTTTGGTAAGGCCACTGATGTTACGAGCATTCTCTACAACGGTCCTTATCTCCTCAAGGGTCTTACATCTAAGTCTTCTATCGAAATGACCAAAAATCAAAATTATTGGGATAAGCAAAATGTCTTTATTGATGATATCAAGTTATCATTCTTTGATGGTCAAGATGCAGACTCTCTAGGACGCGGTTTTGATGAGGGACATTATCCAGCTGCTCCACTCTTTAAAAACTCTGCCAACTATGAACGTCTAAAAGAAAAATACAAGGATAATATTGTATATGGTCAACAAAGAGGTGGCGTATTCTATATGTCTACTAATATTGATCGTGTGTCATACAATCATACTGCTAAAACAAGTGATGTAGAAAAATCCTCTACTAAGAAAGCACTTTTAAACAAAGATTTCCGTCAAGCCTTGGCATTTGCTGCAGATCGTAAAGCAGCTGTTTCTCAGGTGTTTGGGGATGAAGTGGCGCCTCGTAAATTACGTACAAGTTTCACTCCTCCAACATTTGTACAAGTTGGAGACCAATCGTTTGGTCAAGTAACTAAGATAGAATTGGATAAATTGGATAATGTCTGGAAAGATGTCAGTCTTGATGATGCGCAAGATTCACTTCATAACGTAGACAAGGCTAAAGCTAAGTTTGAATCTGCTAAGAAAACTCTTCAAGCTGATGGAGTACAGTTCCCAATTCATTTAGATCTTCCAGTTTCATCGATTCAGACAGATTTTATCCATCAAGCTCAGTCTTATAAACAATCCATTGAAGAAGCCTTGGGCTCTGAAAATGTAGTTGTTGATATTCAACAGGTTTCTGATGATGAATTGGGAAACATGACTGTTCTAGCAACATCAAATAATAATGTTGATTGGGACATTAATGTTAATAGTGGTTGGAGTCCAGATTATGCAGATCCATCAACTTATCTAGATGTATTTGATCCAACTTCAGGTCCAAGTCTCCTCGGCTCTCTTGGTGTAGCACCAGGAACAGACAATCCAGCCATTAAAACAGTTGGATTGGATAAATACAAAGGATTGATTGATGATGCAAATAGTGAAAAAACAGATCTGCAAAAACGTTATTCTAAATATGCTAAGGCGCAAGCTTGGTTAACAGATAGTGCTCTAGTTATTCCTGTACACTCAGACGGTGCCCAAATGTTAGTAACGAAGAAAGTATTAGGTAGTGGTGCTGATGGTTGGATTGGTGACAAAACAGGAGATAACAGTTATAAATATCTTAAACTCCAAGATAAGATTGTCACTTCCAAAGAAATGGATGAGTTCCGCAAGAAATTTGCTGATGAAAAAGGCAAATCCAATGCTGATTATCAGAAGAACTTAGACCGTCATATTCAAGACTAATCGAATCTCCTCTTTTGAGGGGATTTTTTATGTCGCTGTCTCCATGTAAGCACTTTAAAAAAGAGTTATTTTGATTTAAAAATGGTATAATGAGAGAACAATAGAAAGGAAGTATTTATGGAGCAAAAAGAGAAACATTTTAGCTTATCTTGGTTTTTCAAGTGGTTTTTGGATAACAAGGCAATTACGGTATTTTTGGTAACCTTATTATTGGGACTCAATCTTTTTATTTTAAGTAAGATTAGTTTTCTATTTTCACCTGTTTTAGACTTTTTGGCAGTTGTGATGTTGCCAGTCATTCTATCTGGTTTACTATACTATTTATTGAATCCTATTGTTGATTGGATGGAGAAGCATAAGATTAATCGCGTTATCGCAATCAGTATTGTCTTTGTCATCATCGCTCTCTTTATCATTTGGGGCTTGGCAGTAGCCATTCCAAATCTGCAACGTCAGGTTTTAAGTTTTGCAAGGAATGTTCCAGTCTACCTTGAAGATGCTGATCGAGTTATTGATGATTTGGTCACCAAGCGTTTACCAGATGATTTCAGACCTCAGTTAGAACAAGTTTTGGCAAACTTCTCAAGTCAGGCTACAGTTTGGGCAAGTAAGGTTTCATCTCAGGCAGTCAACTGGGTGAGTGCCTTTATTAGCGGGGCTTCTCAAGTGATTGTTGCCTTGATTATCGTTCCTTTCATGCTCTTTTATCTCTTGCGTGATGGGAAAGGATTGCGTAACTATTTGACCCAATTCATGCCAACGAAATTGAAAGAACCTGTTGGACAAGTTTTATCAGATGTGAATCAACAGTTGTCCAATTATGTTCGAGGGCAAGTAACAGTAGCTATTATTGTTGCGGTAATGTTTATGATTTTCTTCAAGATCATTGGTCTACGCTATGCGGTTACGTTGGGTGTTACTGCTGGTATTTTAAATCTGGTTCCTTATTTGGGTAGCTTCTTAGCCATGCTTCCTGCCCTAGTATTGGGCTTGATTGCTGGGCCAGTCATGCTTTTGAAAGTAGTGATTGTCTTTATCGTAGAACAAACTATTGAAGGCCGTTTTGTCTCTCCATTGATTTTGGGAAGTCAATTAAACATCCATCCCATTAATGTTCTCTTTGTTTTGTTAACTTCAGGATCCATGTTTGGTATCTGGGGAGTCTTGCTCGGTATTCCAGTTTATGCCTCTGCTAAGGTTGTCATTTCAGCGATTTTTGAATGGTATAAGGTAGTCAGTGGCCTATATGAACTAGAAGGAGAGGAAGCTAAGAGTGAACAATAGTCAACAGATGTTACAGGCTTTGGAAGAGCAAGATTTAGTTAAGGCAGAACATTATTTCGTCAAAGCTTTAGAAAATGATTCAAGTGACCTTCTGTATGAGTTAGCTACTTATCTTGAAGGAATTGGTTTTTATCCTCAGGCCAAGGAAATTTACCTGAAAATTGTAGAAAATTTTCCAGAGGTTAATCTTAATCTAGCAGCTATTGCTAGCGAGGATGGTCAAATCGAAGAAGCCTTTGCTTATCTTGAGGAAATCCAAGCTAACAGTGACTGGTATGTTTCGGCTTTGGCTCTGAAAGCGGACCTTTACCAGCTGGAAGGTTTGACAGATGTGGCGCGTGAGAAATTATTGGAGGCCTTGACTTACTCAGAAGATCCTCTCTTGATATTGGGATTAGCAGAGTTGGATAGTGAGTTGGAAAATTACCAAGAAGCTATTCAAGGCTATGCTCAGTTAGATAATCGCTCGATTTATGAGCAAACAGGCATTTCTACCTATCAACGAATTGGCTTTGCCTATGCCCAGTTAGGGAAATTTGAAACGGCTACAGAGTTTTTAGAAAAAGCCCTGGAGTTAGAATACGATGACCTAACAGCTTTTGAGTTGGCCAGTCTTTACTTTGATCAAGAAGAATACCAAAAGGCCGTCCTCTATTTTAAGCAGATCGATACCATTTCTCCTGACTTTGAAGGCTATGAATATGGTTATAGTCAGGCCTTGCATAAGGAACATCAGGTTCAAGAAGCCCTGCGTATTGCTAAGCAAGGTTTGGAGAAAAATCCTTTTGAAACAAGACTCTTGTTAGCAGCTTCACAATTTTCTTATGAATTACATGATGCTAGTGGTGCAGAAAATTATCTCCTTACCGCTAAAGAAGATGCTGAGGATACGGAAGAAATCATACTCCGTCTAGCTACTATTTATCTGGAGCAGGAACGCTATGAGGATATTTTAGACTTACAAAGTGATGAGCCAGAGAATCTTTTGACCAAGTGGATGATTGCTCGTTCTTATCAAGAGATGGACGATTTGGATACTGCCTACGAGCATTATCAAGAGTTGGCAGGAGATTTAAAGGACAATCCAGAGTTTCTGGAACACTATATCTATCTCTTGCGTGAATTGGGCTACTTTGAGGAAGCAAAAGTCAATGCTCAAGCTTACTTAAAACTGGTTCCAGATGATGTGCAAATGCAAGAATTGTATGAGAGATTGCAGGAATAAAATGTTTTAAAGCTATATCTTATCATTTTTGATAGATATAGTTTTTCTTTTTAAAGAGAATTTTTTTACAAAAATTATTGGTTATTTTGTTTATTTATGCTATAATAGGAACAATTATTTTTAGGAGGTGTCAGTATGTCTTATTTGTTTGAGATATTACCGAGTTTATTGAGCGGTGCAAGCATGACTTTACAGGTTTTTGCACTGGTCTTGATTTTTTCTATTCCCTTGGGCGTTTTGATTGCCTTTGCCTTGCAAGTCCATTGGAAGCTCCTCCATCATCTGATTAACATTTATATCTGGATCATGCGGGGAACACCCTTGCTCTTGCAATTGATTTTTATTTATTATGTGCTTCCAAGTATTGGGATTCGTTTGGACCGTCTTCCTGCAGCTATCATTGCCTTTGTTCTCAATTATGCGGCTTACTTTGCTGAAATCTTCCGTGGGGGGATTGATACCATTCCTAAAGGTCAATATGAGGCTGCCAAGGTTTTGAAGTTTAGTCCCTTTGACACAGTTCGCTATATTATCTTACCCCAAGTGACCAAGATTGTTCTTCCTAGCGTATTTAACGAAGTCATGAGTTTGGTCAAGGATACTTCTTTGGTCTATGCTCTAGGAATTTCAGACCTTATCTTGGCTAGTCGAACAGCTGCCAACCGTGATGCTAGTCTGGTTCCTATGTTCTTGGCAGGAGCCATTTACTTGATTTTGATTGGGATTGTGACCATTCTTGCCAAAAAAGTTGAGAAGAAGTACAGTTACTATAGATAGGAGGCTGCTATGTTAGAATTACGAAATATCAATAAAGGATTCGGTGAAAAGCAAATTTTGTCCAATTTCAGTCTAGAAATTCCTGAAAAGCAAATCCTGGCAATCGTTGGGCCTTCTGGTGGAGGTAAGACAACTCTCTTACGTATGCTTGCAGGTCTTGAAACCATTGATTCAGGGCAAATCTTTTATAATGGAGAACCTTTAGAACTGGATGAACTGGAGAAGAGGAATCTACTAGGATTTGTATTTCAAGATTTTCAACTGTTTCCTCATTTATCAGTTCTAGATAATTTGACCTTATCGCCTGTGAAAACAATGGGAATGAAGCAGGACGAGGCTGAGAAGAAGGCGCGTGGTCTATTAGAACAGTTAGGACTAGCTGGTCATGCAGACGCCTATCCTTTCTCACTATCTGGTGGCCAAAAGCAGCGTGTAGCCTTGGCGCGTGCTATGATGATTGACCCAGAAATCATTGGCTACGATGAACCAACTTCTGCCCTGGATCCAGAATTACGCTTGGAAGTGGAAAAACTGATCTTGCAAAATAGGGAATTAGGGATGACGCAGATTGTCGTTACCCACGATTTACAGTTCGCTGAAAATATTGCGGATCAAATTCTCAAGGTTGAGCCCAAGTAGGAGGTGCCGATGACTAATAAGAAAATTGCTTTAGTTTTGGTTTCTCTCCTGAGTCTCTTTTTAACGGCCTGTACTCAGAAGGCTAGTGATCCAAAGCAGGATAACTGGGATAAGTATCAAGAGCAGGGTACCATTACTATTGGTTTTGATAATACCTTTGTTCCCATGGGTTTTGAAGAAAAGAATGGTCAATATACAGGCTTTGATATTGACTTAGCACAAGCTGTCTCTGAAAAATTAGGTTTTAAGGTTCAATTTCAACCAATCGACTGGGATATGAAGGAGACGGAACTGCAAAATGGAACCATAGATGCCATCTGGAATGGGTATTCTGCCACTGATGAACGCCGAGAGAAGGTTGCTTTTAGCATTCCATACATGGAAAATCAGCAAGTTCTGGTTGCGAAGAAAAACCAGCAGATCCATTCAGTAGAGGATATGAAGGATAAGACCTTGGGAGCCCAAGCAGGATCCTCTGGTTATCTAGACTTTGAAGCGCAGCCAGATTTATTGAAAAATCGTGTTAAAGACCAGAAAGCCAATCAATATCAGAGTTTCAATGAAGCCTTGATTGATTTGAAGAATGATCGAATTGATGCCTTGTTGATTGACCGAGTGTATGCTAATTACTATCTTCAGTCTGAGGGGATATTAAATGACTACAATGTCTTTTCGGCTGGATTTGAAAGTGAATCCTTTGCAGTCGGAGTTAGACCAGCTGACAAAAGATTACTACAAGCTTTAAACCAAGCTTTTGTTCAACTTTACCAAGAAGGGAAGTTCCAAGAGATTAGCCATAAATGGTTTGGAGAAGATGTAGCAACCAAAGAAGTGAAAAGTAGAGATTGAGTTTTTACTCAGTCTCTTTTTGTATCGAAAAATCCTCTGGCAAGTACCAGAGGATAAGAGGTTATTTCATTGTTGGGAAGAGTAATACATCACGTATAGTAGTTGTATCAGTGAGTAGCATGCAGAGACGATCGATACCGATTCCCAAACCACCTGTTGGTGGCATACCGTATTCAAGGGCCTCAATGTAGTCGTAGTCGATGCCTGTCGCTTCATCGTCACCAAGTTCTTTTGCTTTGGCTTGGGCTTCGAAACGGCTAAGTTGGTCGATTGGGTCGTTCAACTCAGTAAAGGCATTACCGTACTCCTTAGTCATGATGAAGAGCTCGAAACGGTCAGTAAAGCGTTCGTCTTCAGGATTCTTCTTAGCAAGTGGAGATACAGCTACTGGATGTCCATAGACAAAGGTTGGTTGGATTAAGGTTTCTTCAACAAACTCTTCAAAGAAGGCATTGATGATGTGACCAACTTCAGTGTAGTGTTTCTCAACAGGAACTTTCTTCTCAGCAGCGATAGCTTTAGCTTCTTCCAAAGTCATGTCTTGCCAGAAATCTACCCCAGTAATTTCTTTGATAGCATCCACCATGTGAACACGTTTAAATGGTTCGTTGATCTTGATTTCAGTACCTTGATAGTCGACTGGACCATCACCTTTGACTGATTTAGCAGCGTGTTGGATAATACCTTCGGTCAAGTCCATGATGTCTTGGAAGTCTGCATAAGCTTGGTAAACTTCGATAGAAGTAAATTCAGGGTTATGAGTAGCATCCATTCCTTCGTTACGGAAGATACGGCCAATTTCATAGACGCGTTCCATACCACCGACGATAAGGCGTTTCAAGTGAAGCTCAGTCGCGATACGAAGCACCATGTCAATGTTTTGGGCATTGTGGTGGGTGATAAATGGACGGGCAGCAGCACCACCAGCCTCGTTGTGAAGAACAGGTGTTTCCACTTCAAGGAAACCTTTTTGATCAAGGTAACGACGGATTTCAGAGATGATTTTTGAACGAGTGACAAAGCGTTCAAAGCTTTCACGGTTAGAAATCAAGTCAAGGTAACGTTTACGGTAAATTGTTTCAACGTCTGTCAAACCGTGGAATTTCTCAGGAAGTGGGCGAAGTGCTTTAGACAAGTGAGTGATGTGAGTAGCTTTGATAGAGAGTTCTCCCATATCTGTACGCATCACTTCACCTTCGACACCAAGGAAGTCACCAAGGTCTGCTTTTTTGAAGATTTCGTAGTTTTCTTCACCGACAGCATCCTTACGAACGTAGATTTGAATCTGCCCTTCGCGGTCTTGAATGTGGGCAAAACCTACTTTACCTTTACCCCGTTTGGTTACCAAGCGTCCTGCGATAGTAGCTGTTTCATTTTTATCATGTAATTGTTCTTTATCGAGGTCGGCATATTTATCTTTTAATTCTTGTGAATTTGCAGTACGTTCAAAACGTTTTCCGAAAGGATCAATTCCTTGTTCACGGAGCGCAGCCATTTTTTCACGGCGAACGATCTGCTGGTCATTTAGTTCTTCCATATGTTCTGTTGACATGGGATCCTCCTAGTTTTACTCAAAATTGAATACGATGAGTCATTTTTTGCGATACTCCCATTTTATCATAAATAAGCAAGAAATTCACGGATAATCTTTAAAAACTAAAAAGAACTTGACGCTAAAATCAAGTTCTGTTATTGATAGGAAGTATCATTCCAAGTATCGAGAGTAAATGTTTCAAAATCATGGGTTTCTAGAATTGTCAGGCTGGCATTTGCTAGACCGCCATCTTTACGAAGAAGTGGTTCTTTATATCCTAGAAGAGTACGAAGACTGGCAGTAAGATTGGCACCGTGACCGACAATTAGAATACGCTCAGCAGGACTATCTTTTAATGATTTGATAAATTGGATGGTCCGTTGCGTGGTGCTATAGAGGGATTCGGCTCCGAACATTTGAGTGTCAAATTGAGCAAGATTAGATCGGAAAGCTTTGATTTGTTGCGGGTAAATAGCTTCCAAGGTTGCGATTTTCAAACCTTCTAACTTCCCCAGCTGCCATTCACGGAGATTAGGAACACTTTCTAAAGGACAGGGGGTCTGGAGTTGACTTTGGATAATTTCAGCAGATTTGACCGCTCGAGGTAAATCACTTGAATAAATCTGATCAAAAGGAATTTCCTTGAGATACTGGCCTAGTCGTTTTAGGGTGTCAATGGATTCAGGAAGAAGGGGAGAGTCTCCACTAGCACCTTGAAAACGACCTTCTTGGTTCCAGACAGTACGGCCGTGGCGGACAAAGTAGAGTTTCATTACTTGCTGTCCTCCAAAATATCTGCAAAGTCAGCTTTTACAAAGCTAGCTAAGTCTTGGGGAGAGACTATAATGCTGTGACCAACTTCCCCAGCGGAGACAATCATTTGATCCAAGTCTAGAGCAATTTTATCGATAAAAATGGGATAATTGTGTTTCTGACGAATTCCGACAGGATTATTGGCTCCATGAATATAACCTGTTGTTTTTTCCAAGTCCTTTTGTGGAATCATGCTCACTTTTTTATTGCCAGAAATTTTGGCTAGTTTCTTTTCCGACAAGTGTTGGGTGATAGGGACAATTCCGATAATCGGTCCTGTCTTATCTCCCAAAAGAGCCAAGGTTTTGAAAATCTGATCTCGTTCATAACCTTGAGGAAGCTCTCCTTCTAGGGCATTGATTTGAATCCCCTGATGTGGGATACTTGCTTTAGATAGGATTTGTTCCACCAATGTTTTTTTGATTTTAACTTTTTTTGCCATTATTTATACTTATCCTCCAATTGGCTCATCCAAATACCAAGCCAGATTCCCAGTGCAAAGAAGAAGGCGATGATGACATACCCAACAAGAGAAAGGCCTGTGTATTGGATACTTTCAGCGTTTCCTGCATTTGGAATTAAGATCAAAAGGGTACTTGATAGGACGATACCGATGATGAAATGATAGACGCGTGAGTGGTAGTTGTTTAAGGCATAATCCATCAATTTTGAAAAAATAATGAGAGTTGCACCTGCCCCGATTCCAATCGGAAAGAAGGTTCCCAAGAGGTCAAAGGTTTTAAAACCAGTCAACATAGGAGCATAAAGACCCAAAATCAAAAGTAGGTTTGATGGGCTGAGGCCAGGAACTAATACGCCAAGAGCCAGCAGTGCACCAGCTAGGACGAAATTAAGAAAGCTGGCACTTAAGGTTCCAACGACAAAATTTAAGGCATAGAGTCCTAATCCAGAAATGATAAAGGTTGTCCAGAACCAAGCTAAATCAATCTTGTCTCGGTCAGATTCTCGAGTTGATTCTTTGAGAAGGCTAGGAACTGTACCAATGATGGCACCCGCAAAGCTCCATAAGACAAAGACCTGATAATTTTCAAGCAGGTATTCAATCGGGTAGGAAAATAAGCCGATTCCCAGAAGCATACCGATGGCAACTGGAATAAAGTACAAAACATTTTCTTTAAAGTCTTTAAAGGGATGGGCTAGAAAACCAATCATTCGTTCATAAATTCCTAAGATTGCTGCTAGAACCCCTCCGGAAATTCCCGGTAGAATAAATCCAAGAGCAATGACAATCCCTTTAATAACGCGTGCTAACCATGAGAGCATATTTTTCCTCCAACTATTTCTATTTCAAAAAATCCTTACTATATTGTATCACAATCAAACACAAAAAGAAAAAGCAAATGATAAACAAATGCTTTTAAGGTTTTAAAAAGAGTTTTCTAAAGGTTTCTTCTTTGTTTTTTAAGGAAGAAATGACGTTGATGTCCAAATCGTGGTCAAAGCCAGCAATTTTTCCTTTAGATGTGTACTGGTGGATGTCGTAATCTAAATCAGTTTTTGGAGTTGCCTCGTAAAATCCTGAGTCAGAACCATAGGAAGGAATCCAAACAGAGGTAAACTTGTCTGTATCAATACTGTGTTCTTCCATGAAGTAGACCCCAACGTAGATTCCGATATTTTTAGCACCCAGTGATTCAAGCTTTGCTCGGAAGGCTTCAACACCGTCGTTCATATTAGACATGGTTTTGTCTTCCACATCTAGCCAATAGTAACTAGGGCTGTATGGCGATGAAGTGTTATAAAAAACTTCAGCAGCCTTTTCCATTTCTTGGACACTTTTTCCAGCTACAAAGGCATAGACACCAACTGGGACATTTCGTTTTTGAAACTCGGTAATATGGGTTTTAAAGGCCTTATCTACGCCATTAACAAAGGAAGCATCGTTTTCTTTTAAAGACTGAGCGCCACTATGTACACGAACGATAGCTCCAGAAATGTTTTGGGACAGAGTATCGTAATTTATTTCCTCAGGACGTTGCCAACCAGAAACATCAATTACCGGTTTATCTATATTATGTAGCGCTTGCGTTTCTACTTGCGCGATATTTGACTTTGTTTTTACAGGATGGTCCTCAAAACGAGGGCGATTCAGGATTAAAATGAAAATCATAATCCCAAAAAAACCAAACAAAATAAGCGGATTTATTTTCTTTCTCATATCTCATAATTTTACCTTAAAAATGAGAAAAAATCAAAAAAAATACTCAAAAAATGGGTTAAGAAAGGACTTTAGAGCATTTTTTCATTCAAGAGCGCGGAATGATTTGAAATATGGTATAATAAAAGGGAATTTCTAGAGAAAAGAGAAGATTATGTCAAATTATGCCATTATTTTAGCAGCGGGTAAAGGGACTCGCATGAAATCTGATTTGCCAAAAGTTTTGCACAAGGTTGCGGGTATTTCTATGTTGGAACATGTTTTCCGTAGTGTGGGAGCTATCCAACCTGAAAAGACAGTAACAGTTGTGGGACACAAGGCGGAATTGGTTGAGGAGGTCTTGGCTGGACAGACAGAATTTGTGACTCAATCTGAACAGTTAGGGACTGGACATGCAGTTATGATGACAGAGCCTATCTTAGAAGGTTTGTCAGGTCACACCTTGGTCATTGCAGGAGATACTCCTTTAATCACAGGTGAAAGCTTGAAAAACTTGATTGATTTCCACATCAATCATAAAAATGTGGCCACTATCTTGACTGCTGAAACAGATAATCCTTTTGGCTATGGACGAATTGTTCGTAATGACAATGCTGAGGTTCTTCGCATTGTTGAGCAGAAGGATGCTACAGATTTTGAAAAACAAATCAAGGAAATCAACACTGGAACATACGTCTTTGACAACGAGCGTTTGTTTGAGGCTTTGAAAAATATCAATACCAATAACGCTCAAGGCGAATACTATATTACAGATGTCATTGGCATTTTCCGTGAAGCTGGTGAAAAAGTTGGCGCTTATACTTTGAAAGATTTTGATGAAAGTCTTGGGGTAAATGACCGTGTGGCTCTTGCGACTGCTGAGTCGGTTATGCGTCGTCGCATCAATCATCAGCACATGGTCAACGGTGTTAGCTTTGTCAACCCAGAAGCAACTTATATCGATATTGATGTTGAGATTGCTCCCGAAGTTCAAATCGAAGCCAACGTTACCTTGAAAGGGCATACGAAAATTGGTGCTGAGACTGTTTTGACAAACGGTACTTATGTAGTGGATAGCACTATCGGAGCAGGAGCTGTTATTACCAACTCTATGATTGAGGAAAGCAGTGTTGCAGATGGTGTGACTGTCGGACCTTACGCCCACATTCGTCCAGGTTCAAGTCTAGCTTCCCAAGTCCATATTGGAAACTTTGTTGAAGTTAAAGGCTCTTCTATTGGAGAGAATACCAAGGCTGGACATTTGACTTATATCGGCAACTGTGAAGTGGGTAGCAAGGTTAATTTTGGTGCAGGAACTATTACAGTTAACTATGATGGTAAAAACAAATACAAAACAGTCATTGGTAACAATGTCTTTGTTGGTTCAAATTCAACCATTATTGCCCCAGTTGAGTTGGGTGACAGTTCTCTTGTTGGTGCTGGTTCAACTATTACTAAAGATGTTCCAGCAGATGCTATTGCTATTGGTCGTGGTCGTCAGGTCAATAAAGACGAATATGCAACACGTCTTCCTCACCATCCTAATAATCAGTAGGAGCTTATCATGGAATTTGAAGAAAAAACGCTTAGCCGAAAAGAAATCTATCAAGGACCAATATTTAAACTGGTCCAAGATCAGGTTGAATTACCAGAAGGCAAAGGAGTTGCCCAACGGGATTTGATTTTCCACAATGGGGCTGTCTGTGTTTTAGCTGTAACGGATGAACAAAAACTCATCTTGGTCAAGCAGTACCGCAAAGCCATTGAGGCAGTCTCTTACGAAATTCCAGCCGGAAAATTAGAAGTAGGTGAAAATACAGACCCTATAGCAGCAGCTCTTCGAGAATTAGAGGAAGAAACAGCCTATACAGGGAAATTAGAACTCTTGTACGATTTTTACTCAGCCATTGGCTTTTGTAATGAAAAATTAAAACTATACCGAGCAAGCGATTTGACGAAAGTGGAAAATCCGCGTCCGCAGGATGAAGATGAGACCTTGGAAGTCCTTGAAGTTAGCTTAGAGGAAGCCAAGGAATTGATCCAATCAGGTCATATCTGTGATGCCAAGACGATTATGGCTGTTCAGTATTGGGAATTGCAAAAAAAATAGAGGAGGTCAGTATGGGTAAACCTTTATTAACGGATGAAATGATTGAAAGAGCTAATAGAGGCGAAAAGATTTCAGGTCCTCCTTTGCTAGATGATGAGGAGACAAAAATTTTACCAACCTCTTCTTCCCGTTTTGGTTATGCCAATCCTAAGGATCATGGTTTTAGCCAGGAAACCTTGAAGATTCAGGTCGAACCGTCTATTCATAAAAGCCGTCGCATTGAAAATACTAAGAGAAATGTCTTCAATTCTAAGTTAAATAAAATCTTATTTGCAGTCATCTTTCTCTTGATTTTGCTTGTCTTAGCAATGAAACTTTTGTAATAGAAAAGGAATTGAAATGAAAATAGGAATTATTGCGGCTATGCCAGAAGAACTAGCTTATTTGGTCCAGCATTTAGACAATGCCCAAGAGCAAGTTGTTTTAGGGAATACCTATCATACAGGCACCATTGCTTCTCATGAAGTCGTTCTTGTAGAAAGTGGAATTGGTAAGGTCATGTCTGCTATGAGTGTGGCGATTTTAGCTGATCATTTCCAAGTGGATGCTTTGATTAACACGGGATCTGCTGGGGCAGTATCAGAAGGTATTGCTATTGGGGATGTCGTGATTGCTGACAAATTAGCCTATCATGACGTGGATGTTACAGCTTTTGGCTATGCTTATGGACAAATGGCGCAACAACCGCTTTATTTCGAATCAGATAAAACCTTTGTTGCTAAAATTCAAGAGAGTCTATCTCAATTGGACCAGAGCTGGCATCTTGGTTTGATTGCTACAGGAGATAGTTTTGTTGCAGGAAATGATAAGATAGAAGCGATTAAGTCTCATTTTCCAGATGTTTTAGCCGTGGAGATGGAGGGGGCGGCGATTGCTCAGGCAGCGCATGCCCTTAATCTTCCAGTCTTAGTCATCCGAGCTATGAGTGACAATGCCAACCATGAAGCAAACATCTCTTTTG
>CAURCY010000028.1:0-18004 GCA_963523355.1 uncultured Streptococcus sp. | reverse complement strand
CTTCATCCAATTTCAAAAGATTGACAATTGGCAATCCCTTAGCAGTACGGCCATATTCAGGAATTTCATATCCTTTAAGGCGATAGACACGTCCTTTATTTGTAAAGAAGAGTAGGTGATCATGGGTACTAGTTGACACTAACTCACGAACAAAATCGTCATCCTTAACACCTGTTCCTTGAACACCACGCCCCCCACGTTTTTGAGCAGTAAACTCAGCTTGGTCCAGACGTTTGATGTATCCTTTGTTAGAAAGAGTGATCAAGACATCAGCTTCTTCAATTAGATCCTCATCTTCAAGACTCAAGACTTCACCGACCATCAATTCCGTACGACGTTGGTCTCCAAACTTACGCTTGACTTCATCTAATTCATCCTTGATAATTTGAGAAACACGTTCTGGCTTAGCAAGAATATCTGCTAAATCTGCAATCAGAGCCAATAAGTCATCATACTCTGACTGAATCTTATCACGTTCCAAACCTGTCAAACGGCGAAGACGCATATCAAGAATGGCTTGACTTTGACGTTCAGAAAGCTTAAACTTGCTCATCAACTCAGCTTGTGCTTCCGCATCCGTTTCACTAGCACGGATGATACGAATCACTTCGTCGATATGGTCTAGCGCAATCAAGAGACCTTCTAAGATATGAGCACGCGCTTCTGCTTTTTCCTTATCAAAACGTGTACGACGAACAACCACTTCTTTTTGGTGCTCGATATAAGCATCCAAAATCTGACGAAGGGACAAAATCTTCGGTACCCCATTTTGGATTGCAAGCATATTAAAACCAAAGTTGGTTTGCATCTGGGTCATCTTGAAGAGGTTGTTGAGGATAACATTGGCTGAGGCATCACGCTTGACTTCAATAACAAATCGAACACCTTCACGGTTTGACTCATCACGTACTGCTGTGATGCCCTCAATGCGTTTTTCCTGAACCAAACGAACAATATGCTCATGCACCTTTGTTTTATTGACCATATATGGAAATTCTGTTACAACGATGCGCTCACGGCCAGTCTTAGTTTCTTCAATTTCAGTACGAGAACGAAGGACAATAGAACCTTTACCTGTTTCATAAGCCTTATGAATACCTGATTTCCCCATAACAAGAGCACCAGTTGGAAAATCTGGCCCAGGTAAGACTTCCATCAAGTTCTTAGTGGTCACTTCAGGATTGTCCATAACTAACTTCACTGCATCAATGGTTTCACCCAAGTTATGAGGTGGAATATTGGTTGCCATACCGACAGCGATACCAGTTGCTCCATTGACCAAAAGGTTTGGAAAACGTGCAGGCAAGACCAAGGGTTCACGTTCATTGGCATCATAGTTATCGACGAAATCAACCGTATTCTTATTGATATCTCGCAGCATTTCTAGAGCAATCTTGCTCATGCGTGCCTCTGTATAACGCTGGGCAGCCGCACCATCACCATCCATGGAACCAAAGTTCCCATGACCATCTACAAGCATGTAACGGTAACTCCACCATTGAGCCATACGAACCATGGCTTCATAGATAGAGGAATCCCCGTGTGGGTGATATTTACCCATGACATCCCCTGTAATACGAGCAGATTTTTTATGAGGTTTGTCTGGAGTAACACCCAATTCATTCATTCCGTAGAGAATCCGACGGTGAACAGGTTTTAAGCCATCTCGAACATCAGGAAGGGCCCGCGCTACGATAACACTCATGGCGTAGTCGATAAAGCTGGTCTTCATCTCCTTTGTCAGATTGACATTCACTAAATTTCTATCCTGCATTAATAAATGCCTCATTTCACTATTAGTAATTAACTATATTATACCATAATGTCCGCTATATTTCAGGTATCTAAAATCGCTAAAACGTTTACATCAAGAACTGCAAAGCATATCCGTGACAAAGCTTTTTAAAAGTGATAAAATTGAAATAACTGGGGAAATCCCTGAATAAAATTAAGGAGATGTTTAGAATAATGACTTCAACTAAACAACACAAAAAAGTTATCCTTGTCGGTGATGGTGCTGTAGGTTCTTCTTACGCTTTTGCACTTGTTAACCAAGGAATTGCACAAGAGCTTGGAATTATCGAAATTCCACAATTGCATGAAAAAGCTGTTGGTGACGCCCTTGACCTTAGTCACGCCCTTGCCTTCACTTCACCTAAAAAAATCTATGCAGCTCAATACTCTGACTGTGCAGACGCTGACCTTGTTGTAATCACTGCAGGTGCGCCTCAAAAACCAGGTGAAACTCGTCTTGACCTTGTAGGTAAAAACCTTGCTATCAACAAATCAATTGTAACTCAAGTTGTTGAATCAGGTTTCAAAGGTATCTTCCTTGTTGCTGCTAACCCAGTTGACGTCTTGACTTACTCAACTTGGAAATTCTCTGGATTCCCTAAAGAACGCGTTATCGGTTCAGGTACTTCACTTGACTCAGCTCGTTTCCGTCAAGCACTTGCTGAAAAATTGGATGTTGATGCTCGTTCAGTTCACGCCTACATCATGGGTGAACACGGAGATTCTGAATTCGCTGTTTGGTCACATGCTAACATCGCTGGTGTAAACCTTGAAGAATTCCTTAAAGACACTCAAAATGTTCAAGAAGCTGAATTGATTGAATTGTTCGAAGGTGTTCGTGATGCAGCTTACACAATCATCAACAAAAAAGGTGCAACATACTACGGTATCGCAGTAGCCCTTGCTCGTATTACTAAAGCAATCCTTGACGATGAAAACGCAGTACTTCCACTTTCAGTATTCCAAGAAGGTCAATACGGAGTTGAGAACGTCTTTATCGGTCAACCAGCTGTTGTTGGTGCACATGGTATCGTTCGTCCAGTAAATATCCCATTGAACGACGCAGAAACTCAAAAAATGCAAGCATCTGCAAATGAATTACAAGCTATTATTGACGAAGCATGGAAAAACCCAGAATTCCAAGCAGCTTCTAAAAACTAATTTAGATAGTAATAACTCCTTGAGTCATCAGGGAGTTATTTTTTATCTCTATCTTAACTAAACATTTCATGAAGTTTACGTAAAAAACAACATAACTTTAAAAGCTATCATGTCACAGTTTGGGCATAAATCCGAAAAACTAACAATTAGATCTATACTCACGTTACAAAAGGTCTGAAGCAAGCAGTACTTGACGCACTTGATACCGTCCCATTAAATCGAAAGTAAAAAGTTTTGCTCCATTTGTGCTCCATAGACAAAAAAAGAGCCCATCATACAGGCTAGAAAGCTTGATATGATAGGCTTTTTTCATTTTGATTAGCGTACTGTGCGGATACGCATTGTGTTTGTACGAACAGCTTCTCCAACTGGTACACCAGCTACGATAACGATATCGTCACCAGATTGTACAAGACCTGCTTCAACTGCTTTACGTTCAGCAATTTCGAACATATCGTCAGTTGATGATGGAGCATCTGTCAACATTGGGATAACACCCCAGTTCAACATCAATCCACGTTCTGTCAATTCGTCGAATGTCAATGCCAAGATGTCAGCATTTGGACGGTATTTAGAGATCAAACGTGCAGTGTGACCTGTCTTAGTAAGAGTTACAACCAATTTAATGTCCATTGAGTTAGTAGCATCTTTAACAGCTGAAGCCATTACTTCTGTCTTAGAGTTACGTTCAAATGAATCTGAGTTCAAACGACCGTATTCGTTAAGAAGAGTTTGAGCGTTCTTGTCGATTGTAGCCATTGTAGTTACTGACTCAAGTGGGTATTTACCGTTTGCAGACTCACCTGAAAGCATTGTAGCGTCAGTTCCGTCGATAACAGCGTTAAATACGTCTGATACTTCTGAACGAGTTGCACGTGGTTTTTCAGTCATTGTTTCAAGCATGTTTGTTGCAGTGATAACAACTTTACCTGCAGCATTGACTTTAGTGATAATCATTTTTTGGTAAACTGGAACCATTTCGAATGGTACTTCGATACCCATGTCACCACGAGCGATCATGATACCATCAGCAGCTTCGATGATTTCATCCAAGTTATCGATACCTTGTTGGTTTTCGATTTTAGCGAACAATTGAACATGTCCATTTCCAGTTTCTTCACAGATTGCACGAACTTCGTTAACGTCTTTTGCAGTACGTACGAATGAAATCGCGATGAAGTTGATACCTTGTTCAAGACCGAAGCGGATATCATCGTTATCGCGTTCAGCAAGTGCTGGGAAAGGAATTTTAGTGTTAGGGATGTTAACACCTTTTTGTTTAGCAATTACGCCATCGTTTTCAACTTCAACTTCAAATTCACGAGTTGCATCATCTTTAGCAACCACACGAAGACCAAGTTTACCATCGTCAACCAAAACTTGACGACCAACTTCAACATCATCATAGATATCAAGAGCACCAGCAACGTTCAATGCAATCACATCACGAGTTGATTTGATTCCTTGTTTAGTTGCAACACGGATTTTCTCACCAGTTTTGTATGAATACTCTTTAGCTTCACCTTCGAACAATTCTGTACGGATTTCTGGTCCTTTTGTATCAAGAAGGAAACCAACTTTTTTACCTGCAAGTTTTTCTGCAAGTTTAACAGTTGCCATACGCTCACCTTGTTCTTGGTGGTCACCGTGTGAGAAGTTGAAACGGAATGTGTTAGCACCAGCTTCAATCAATTTGGCAATGTTTTTAGCTGAAGCTTCAACATCAAGTTTTTCACCCCAGTATCCGTCATCACCAAATTTTTTACCACCACGGATTTCTACCGCAGGTCCCAAAGTTGCAACGATTTTTACACGTTTGTTCATGATTTTTGTGACTCCTTTATATATATGACCTTTTTGGTCTTATTAACTAAATTATAAATTATGACAAGCTCTTATTCAAGCTAGATAGCTCAAGGTCAGCCTTGTGTGGGTTGTTAACCACAATCTTACCATCTGCAGTAAGGCTAAACAATGCTCCTTCTTCTGCAGTTCCAAGAATTGGGTTTTCAACCATTTTCTCGTTACGGATACCAACCGCAACACCACCGATACCTTCTTTAAGAAGTTTAACAGCATGGGCACCCATACGTGACGCCAAAACACGGTCACGCGCAGTTGGAGAACCACCACGTTGAATATGTCCAAGTTCTGTCACACGAAGGTCGCTTGTATCCCCAGCTTCTTTTAGTTTTTGACCAAATTCAGCTGCTGACATTACACCTTCTGCCAAGACGATGATATTGTGTTTTTTACCACACTCATAACCACATTTAATGCTTTCTACGATATCTTCAATCTTGAAGCCTTCTTCAGGAATGATGATTTCATCAGCACCAGTTGCAATACCAGCCCAAAGAGCGATATCACCAGCGTTACGTCCCATAACTTCGATAACAAAAGTACGACGGTGACTTGATGATGTATCACGAATCTTATCGATAGCATCCATAGCAGTCGTAACCGCTGTGTCAAAACCGATTGTAAAGTCAGTACCAACGATATCGTTATCGATTGTACCTGGAAGACCGATAGCTGGGAAGCCATGCTCAGTCAAACGCATAGCACCGTGGTAAGATCCGTCACCACCGATAACAACTACACCTTCAATCCCGTGTTTTTTCAATTGCTCAATCCCTTTAAGTTGCCCTTCAAGTTGAGCGAACTCTGGGTAGCGAGCTGAGTGAAGGAAAGTACCACCACGAGAAATGATGTCTCCTACTGAAGCTGCATCTAGGGGATGAATTTCACCGGCAACCATACCAGCATATCCGTCATAGATACCAAACACTTCCATTCCTTCTGAAATTGCTTGACGAACAACTGCACGGATGGCAGCGTTCATACCAGGGGCGTCTCCACCACTAGTCAAAACAGCAATACGTTTCATATTGGTTATGCTCCTTTTTCTTTTAACATTCTTACTGATTATACCACATTTACGTTGAAAATTCTTCTATTTTCCGTAATTTTAGCGATAAATCGTTTTCATAACGATTCCATTCAATTTCGCTTCTAATTCATCAGATTTAGTCACAAAATGATGGGGAGAAACAATAGTTTTCTGTTCCTCTTCATACCTGATAATGACTGGGATTGGGCCTTTATACTGTTCTAAAATACGTGACATCTCTTGGTCCGAATCATGATTTTTCACCTGAATCCAAAATCGCTCAGCAACTGCTTCTCTTATTTCTTGTGCAATCATTTGCAGACGACCGTCACGTGACTGGATTTTTCCTTTTATATAGTAGAAGGCTCCTTCTCTTACTTCCTGACCAACCTGTCGATATAAATCTGAAAAGAGGGTAACATCCAATTTTTTCTTACTGTCATCAACCTGTAAGAAAGCCATATTTTCACCCTTTTTGGTACGAATTACTTTTATCTTCTGAACTTCAACCAAGATAATAGCATAGCTATTTTCTGACAAACTACTAATAGGAGTAATCGGATAAATAGCCTTACTTGCAATAGCTTGTAGTGGATGTTTGCTGACGCCTACTCCTAGGAGCTCTTGTTCCATGTAGAATTTTTCTTGCTCCGTCCAGTCCTCCGAATCTTGCCAACTATAGATGGTCTCTCCAAATAAGCTTCCTAACACTTTCACAAATTCAAATAGATTAGCTAAATTATTGAATACTTTTTGACGATTTTTTTCAAATGAATCGAAAAGACCAACTTTTACCAAAGGTTCCAGCAAGGGAAGTTTCAAATAATTCTCAGGTAGTTTAGCTAAAAAATCTTCAATATTAGAATAAGGTCTATGTTCAATAATCCAAAGCGCCAAATCCTTGCTGAGCCCCTTAATCGATTTCAAACCTAGATAGATAGACTTGTTGGCAATTTTATCGTGATAGGGAATAGTATTGATGGACAATGGGGCTACTTCAAAACCTGCTTCTAAGGCATCTGTTACATAATCACTATTGGCAGAATTCAACATGACCTGATAAAAAATAGCTGGATAATGTGTTTTGAAATAAGCCAATTGGAAGGCCAAGGCTGAGTAGGCATAGGCGTGTGACCTGTTAAAACCATAACCTGCAAACTTCTCCATAACATCAAAAACCTGCTCTGCTTTTTCCGCAGTATGACCAGCTTCTATGGAGCCTTGAATAAAGGAAGCCCTCATCTCATGCATGGCAGAGGCATCCTTTTTCCCCATAGCTCGACGCAAAATATCGGCCTTCCCAAGACTAAATCCAGCAAATCGCTGAGCAACCTGCATAACCTGCTCCTGATAGAGCATAATGCCATAAGTTGGAGCCAAAATATCCTCCAGTGCTGAATCTAGAACAGTCACTTCTTCCTGCCCATGTTTTCTAGCTACAAAATTATTGATATAGTCACTAGCACCTGGTCGATTTAGGGAAGTAGTTGCTACGACATCTTCAAAACAGACTGGCTGAACACGCTTGAGCAAGCGAATGGCACCAGGTTGCTCAAATTGAAAGATACCTTTTGTATTACCAGAGGCAAATAAAGCTAACGTTTCTTTATCTTCCAAATCAATCTCGTTGATAACTATCTTAACACCTTCTGTTTCAGCAAGCAACTCTTGCATCTTCTGGACAAAGGTCAAATTTCGTAGCCCCAGAAAATCCATTTTCAAAAGTCCACTAGCTTCAACTCCATGAGCATCATACTGAGTCAGTGGAATTTCGTCACCATGCTTTAGAGGGATGTAATTGGTCAAATCTTGGTCACTGATTACAACACCAGCCGCATGGACAGAGGTTTGTCTTGGATAGCCCTCTATCTTGCAAGCAATTTCAAAGGCTTTTTGGTATTCTAACTTACTATTAATTTGCTGACGAAACTGGAGGTTCCCCTCATAAGCCGACTTGAGATTGTCACGAAAACTGATTTTCTTGGTAATTGCAGATAATTCATACTCTGGCACACCAAAACGTTTTAAAACATCTCGCAGAGCTTGCTTGGCCCCAAAGGTAGAAAAAGTAACGATTTGAGCCGCATGTTTACTGCCATATTTATTACCAACATATCTGATAAAATCTGGACGATAAATATCAGGGATATCAATATCAATATCAGGCATAGTATAGCGTTCACGATTGAGGAAACGTTCAAAAATCAGATTCTTCTCTACTGGGTCAATCCCTGTAATGTCTAAAGCATAGGAAACCAAGCTACCAACTGCAGAACCTCGTCCCATTCCCATATAATAGCCATTCGAACGTCCAAAACGCAACAAATCCCAGACAACCAAGAAATAATCATCAAAGCCCATATCATGAATAACAGCCAATTCTTGGTCTAGACGGTCTTGATATTCTTTACCAGTCAACCCCTTCTGAGCAAGCCCCAATTCAGCACGTTCTCTCAACTCTTCTACTGCTGGTCTAGCTGGATTAAAGCGAGGCAGTTTCAGACTAGTATCCAAGTCATAAGAGATGCCTGAAATAAGCTTTTCTAAATTGTCCAAGGCTTGAGGAAAACGTTCTTGGAATAGTTTCTCTAAAGAACTTGCTGATATAAAGACATCTTGTCGTGAGCGCAAGGGAACTTCTCTAAGGGAGAGATTTTCTTTAATCGCTGTTAAAACTTGCAGAATTTCTCTATCCTTACTTTCAAAGGCATTGACCCGACATAGTGGCAAAATTGGATGGTGAAATTCGCTGGACAGTGTTTCTGGGTAAACCCCTATATAGTAATCACAGCCTAGATTTAACAACTCAAGTTCTTCAAAATAAGGCACAATTACAGCAATATCTTCAAGATACTGAGACAGAACCGACCAAGTTTTCTCCCCCTGCATCTTAGCTGTTGAAAGTTTCATCAACTGCTGGTAGCCCACACTAGATAGAGCTAAAAAGCGCAGATTCACATCTTTATCATCTACAAGGACATTCATTTCAAGCCCTAACAAAGGATGAATTCCATATTTTTTTGTAACCTCTAGAAAGTCGAAAGCCCCATAAAGATTGTCAATATCCATCATAGCCAGATGAGTGTATCCATAGTCTTTTGCAACTCTCACATACTTGTCGATTGAAATGACACTCTCCATAAAACTATAGACTGTTTTTGTATCTAGTTGTGCGATCAATTTACACTTCTCCTCTATCGTTCTCACTATATTATACCATTTTCTTTAAATTTCTATTAGTATTACTGATGCTTTAATATCTAATAACTAAAATCATAGTTGACTAGACGATCCTTGCCCGATTTTCAACAGAATCGCTAATATTTTTGTATTTAAGCTTATCATTTTACATGTTTATTTCATAAGTACTTATTTTTATTTATTATAATTTCTGTTAATTTTTATAGTTTCTTTTCTCTCTATTTTTTGATATAATAACCTTAATATATTTCATAAATAGGAGGTTTTATGCGTTTTAATCAATTCAGCTATTTTGCGCTACCTAGAGATACAATTATCTTTGAATTAAAAAAGTATGGATTCGATTTACCGGTCAACATTACAAATAAAAAAACGCTTGAAGCGTTTCTTATTCGTTTCTTTTTTAATTACAAAGATAGCACCTATCCCCTATCCAGTTTAGCAGTTGATAAAGAAACTGACTTACTGACATTTTTTCAGTCAGACAAAGAACTGACTGCAGATATTTTCTATACTGTAGCCTTTCAACTCTTAGGTTTTTCCTACTTGATTGACTTTGAAGACAGTGATGTTTTTCGTAAAGAGACTGGTTTTCCCATTGTATATGGTGACTTGATTGAAAATTTCTATCAGTTACTCAATACTCGCACTAAAAAGGGGAACACTCTTATCGACCAACTTGTCAGTGACGGTCTTATTCCTGAGGATAATGACTATCACTACTTTAACGGCAAGAGTTTAGCAACTTTTTCTAGCCATGATGCCATTCGAGAAGTCGTTTACGTTGAGACTCGTGTCGATACTGACCGAAAAGGGCTACCAGACTTAGTCAAGGTCAGCATTATTCGTCCTCGTTATGACGGGCAAATCCCTGCTATCATGACAGCTAGTCCCTATCATCAGGGAACCAATGACAAGGCCAGCGATAAGGCTCTCTACAAGATGGAAGGCGAGCTTGAGGTTAAGTCTGCTCACAAGATTGAGCTAGAGGAACCTCAACTAAATCTCGTCCAACCTCGTGGCCAAGCTAAGCTTGTGTCAGAAGCTGAAGAAAAGCTGACGCATATCAACGCTAGCTATACACTCAACGACTACTTCCTTCCACGAGGGTTTGCTAATCTCTATGTCTCAGGTGTTGGTACCAAAGACTCCACAGGTTTCATGACTAATGGAGACTACCAACAAATCGAGGCCTATAAAAATGTCATTGATTGGCTCAACGGTCGTTGTCGTGCCTTTACTGACCACACGCGCCAACGTCAAGTCAAGGCTGACTGGTCAAACGGGAAAGTTGCCACTACTGGACTTTCCTATCTAGGTACCATGTCCAATGGTCTTGCCACTACTGGTGTAGATGGCTTAGAAGTCATTATTGCCGAGGCAGGCATTTCTTCATGGTACAATTACTATCGTGAAAACGGTCTGGTGACTAGCCCAGGTGGATATCCAGGGGAGGACTTTGACTCTCTTGCTGAACTAACCTACTCTCGTAATCTCTTGGCTGGCGACTATATTCGTGGGAATGAAGCTCACCAAGCTGATTTGGAAAAGGTAAAAGAACAACTGGATCGCAAGACTGGTGACTACAATCAGTTTTGGCATGATCGCAACTATCTGCTCAATGCCCATAATGTAAAAGCAGAGGTTGTCTTTACCCACGGTTCACAGGATTGGAATGTCAAACCACTTCATGTTTACCATATGTTCCATGCTCTTCCTACTCATATAAATAAGCACCTCTTTTTCCATAATGGTGCCCATGTTTACATGAACAACTGGCAGTCCATTGACTTTCGTGAATCCATGAATGCCTTATTGACTAAGAAATTATTGGGGCTAGATACAGATTTTCAACTTCCAACCGTTATCTGGCAGGACAATACCGCTCCTCAGACTTGGTTATCACTTGATACATTCGGTGAGCAAGATAACTTTGAAACCTTCGCACTTGGTCAAGAAGAGCAAGTTATTCAAAACCAGTACTCAGATAAAGATTTTGAGCGTTATGGTAAGACATACCAGACCTTCAATACAGAACTCTATCAAGGGAAAGTCAATCAGATTACTATTGACCTTCCTGTGACCAAAGATCTCCACCTGAACGGTCGCGCCCAACTCAATCTTCGTATCAAATCCAGTATAAATAAGGGGCTCTTATCTGCCCAACTGCTAGAACTTGGACAAAAGAAATACCTACAACCTTATCCAGCTGTTTTAAGTGCTAGAACCATTGACAACGGTCGCTACCATATGTTGGAAAATCTATGTGAACTGCCATTTAGTGCAACTACACAACGAGTCGTGACAAAAGGCTACCTCAATTTACAAAATAGAAATGATTTACTGTTAGTAGAGGATATTACTGCAGATGAATGGATGGATGTGCAATTTGAACTGCAACCAACTATTTACAAGTTAAAAGAAGGAGATACTCTTCGTTTAGTCCTCTATACTACTGACTTTGAAATCACCATCCGTGACAATACTGACTACCACCTGACTGTCGACCTCTCTCAGTCCACACTTACCATACCTCACTAAAAAAGGAATTAAATTATTATGAATAAATCTGAACACCGACACCAACTCATACGCGCTCTTGTTGCAAAAAACAAGATTCATACACAGGCTGAATTGCAAGCCCTTCTTGCTGATAACGACATTCAAGTTACCCAGGCAACTCTCTCACGTGACATCAAAAATATGAACCTGTCAAAAGTCCGCGAAGAGGATAACTCTTACTACGTGCTTAATACAGGTTCTATCTCAAAATGGGAAAAACGTCTCGAACTCTACATGGAAGACGCCCTTGTCTTGATGCGCCCGGTTCAACACCAAGTCCTACTAAAAACTCTTCCTGGACTTGCTCAATCCTTTGGTTCTATCATTGATGCTTTGAGCTTCCCTGACGCTATCGCTACCCTCTGTGGCGATGATGTCTGTCTCGTCATCTGTGAAGATACGGAAGCTGCCCAAAATTGTTTTGAAGAACTGAAAAAATTCGCCCCACCATTTTTCTTTGGTGAATAGCAAAATCCCGTGTCTGATGAGGCACGGGATTTTTTTATCTTCTTTACTGAGATGGATTGTCTTTTTTAGTTCGTGCCAACCTCAAAGCACGATTTGGATTGAGACGATTAAATAGTTCTTCCAATTTCTTTTCATTCCAAACGTCTGCGGCGGAAACAAAATTGCCATCCGCATCTCGGAAAGATATCGGTTTATCTCCCATATCAGTCTCCTAGTCTACAAATTCAAACTCAAATTTACCAATGCGGACCAAATCCCCATCCTTAGCACCACGCGCACGAAGGGCTTCATCAACTCCCATACCACGAAGTTGGCGGGCAAATTTCATGACTGATTCGTCACGATCAAAGTTGGTCATATTAAAGAGTTTCATGAGTTTTTCACCAGAAAGCACCCATGTTGCATCGTCATCACGACTAATTTCAAAGGCTTTTTCTTCCTCGTCAAAGCCGTAGTATGCTTCTTCTTCCATATCTGACTCATCATAGAGCAAGAATTCTGGTGTCTTGTCTAACAATTCAGCTGTAGCATCCAAAAGCGTAGCCAAACCTTGCTTGGTCAATCCGGAAATTGGGAAGATAGCTGGTAACTCTTCAAATTCATCATAGTTTTCAGCCAATTTTTTCTTAAATTCTTTAAGATTTTCTTGACTCTCAGGCATGTCCATTTTGTTGGCTACGATAATCTGTGGACGCTCCATGAGACTAAGATTATACGACTCCAGCTCTTTATTGATGGCAAGATAATCCTCATAAGGATCACGTCCTTCGCTAGCTGACATATCAATGATGTGAAGGATGACACGTGTACGCTCGATGTGACGGAGGAACTGAGTTCCCAAACCAACACCTTGACTAGCGCCTTCAATCAAACCTGGTAGATCGGCTACTGCAAAGGATTCACCTGATTGGGTACGAACCATTCCTAGATTTGGCACAATTGTCGTAAAGTGGTAGGCACCGATTTTTGGTTTAGCCGATGTGATAACACTTAAAAGTGTTGATTTCCCTACAGATGGGAAACCTACTAAACCGACATCCGCAAGGATTTTAAGTTCCAATTGTAACTCACGTTCCTGACCTGGTTCTCCATTTTCAGAGATTTCCGGTGCAGGATTTTTTGGTGTTGCAAAGCGGATATTTCCACGTCCACCACGACCACCGTGGGCAACGATAAATTCTTGACCATGTTCAATCAAATCTGTCAAAACCTTGCCAGTCTCTGCATCACGAACAGTCGTACCTTGTGGTACTCGAACTCTAAGGTCCTCAGCACCACGACCATGCATCCCTTTGGTCATTCCTTTCTCACCAGAATCAGCCTTGAAATGGCGATTATAGCGGAAATCCATGAGAGTACGTAGACCTTCGTCTACAACGAAGACTACATTGCCTCCACGACCACCGTCACCACCCCAAGGACCGCCATTAGGGACATATTTTTCACGGCGAAAGGCAACCATGCCATCGCCACCATTACCAGCCTTGACCTTGATCTTAGCTGTATCTAAAAACATACTCATTTTTTCTTCTCACTTTAAAAAAGGGCTGGGAAATCCCAGTCACAAAATTTTCTTGAATCTATTTTATAGATTACTGAGGGCACCAATTGCAGTTGCAAAAATTCCCAATAAACTTGCTACTAGCATGATAATCACGATAAACAAGGTTATTTTCTCAAACATAGTTTTTTTACGATTTCCATTATCTCCAAATGCCATTTTTCTCTCCTTCGTTGCATTCTATTTTCTATTATCTTAGCATGAATTCAGCTAGTTTTCAATAGTCAGTTGCTACTGGTGCAATAATCCATAAAATGATATAGGCTACAATTCCAGCTCCGTAACAGAAAGCAAGAACACCCCATATTACGCGAACAATAGTAGGATCCATATCAAAATAATGGGCTACCCCAGCACAAACACCCGCAATCTTTTTATCACGACCGCTTCTCATTAATTGTTTTTTCATAGCTGTTCCTCTTTCTATTCTTCATGGTCTTTCCAATAATCTCTTATGCTGATCAACTGTGTTTTTGAAGCCTTCAGCATACGTCTAGAGCCTTTTACCGGTACAGCAACCACCTGTTGCGGAAGATACAAAACTGTCTTAAAAATACGCTGACTGACCGTATCATCTTTTGCTAAATCTTTCTGGAAGTTATTTGAAATAATGGCATCCAGATAAAACTCATGCACTCGTTTTCCAAAGTTCTCAGCTGAAATCTCGTACAACTTCTCTGATAAAGTATGCTCATTCATGTCTGGCGTTGCAATCAGGGCTTCCAAAATAGCACCAGCCAAATCATGTTCTCCATAATACAAGGTTCCAAACATTTTATCACTGATCAGATTGTCCAGATAAGGATTTCCATGAGCAATGACAGGCGTCCCACTAGCCAAACTTTCCAAGTAGGTCAAACCCTGCGTTTCACTTGTCGATGCCGAGATGAAGAAATCTGCCGCCTTATAATAAAGAGCTGTCTCACTAGGAGCAATCATCCCTGTAAAGACAACAGAGTCTTGAATCTCTAGTTTCTGGGCTTGCTCTTTAAGGTCATTCAGATAAGGGCCATCCCCGGCAACTACCAGTTTAACCTTGTCTTCCTCTTTCAGAACTTCTGCAAAAGCTGCTAATACTGCTTGAATATTTTTTTCATAAGAAATTCTGGAAAGACTCAGCAACATCTGTTCATCATCTTGAATCCCTAATTTACTACGCAGTTCTTTTAGATTTTCTTGCTTGATTTCTGGACGCTCAAACTTGGCTAATTCAATCCCAGTTGGAATGACCCTTTTTTCAACCTTGACCTTATAGTCAGATAGCAAGTCTCGGACAATCTCACTCGGGCAAATAACCCCATCCACATCATGCAGGAAACCTCTTACTAAGTACTTGACCATACTAGGACGAATCAACATCCCCTTAGCAATATAATGCACGTAGTCTTCGTATTGGGTGTGATAGGTATGGATGACTGGAATCTTCAATTCACGCGCAATCCAAATTCCCAACAAGCCAAGAGAAAATTCTGTCTGAGTATGGATAATATCCAGTTGATATTGTTTAGCAATTTCAAGCGCCTTGCTGAATCCTCGATAGGCAAAGCGGCGATCCTTAAAAGCAAAGAAAGGAACACTTGGAATACGGATGATTTGCCAATCTTCGTAGCGATTGACATCCTTATCTGTCGTAGTAAAGATAAAAACAGCATGCCCCTGCTTTTCAAGTTCTGTTTTCAAGGTTCGAATACTGGTCGCAACACCAGAAACCTGAGGAAAATAGGTATCTGTAAATAAACCAATTCGCATAGATTACCTCACTTTTTACTTTCTCCCTAAAGCGGCTTGTTTCTCATAAAAATCCAACCAGATTTGTAAGAGATGCTCTTCAGAATACTCTCTAGAAATATTCTTAGCTTTTTCTTTCAAATCTTTTAAAGCATCAGGATTCGCTTGATATTCCAGAATAGCTTCTTTCATCTCTTCTCTATCTGCTGTCGCCCGATAATTGCCCTCCAAAATTACCTTATAAAGATCTAAATCACGCAACATAATCGGAGCTTCACAACTGGCAGCTTCTAGGATAGTCATAGGAAAGAGTTCATTGTAACTAGGAAGCAAGAAAAGATCCGCTAGGGCATACAATTCGCGCATCCGCTCTGGCGATACAATACCTGGAAAAATCAAATTTTTAGGGGGATTTTCCATGATTTTCTTGTAGCGTTCATAACCATCTGTCATACCACCAAAAGAGAAACCACCTGCCCAGATAAAGGTAATTTGCGGCAATTCCTCAGCCAGACGGATAAAATCGTCAATCCCTTTGCGTTTCTGAACTTGACCAGCACCTACTACGATAAACTGATTGTCACTAAGACCTAGCTCTGTACGCAGTCTCGCTACCTCTTCCTGTGGAAGCGGATGCCATTTTTCCTTGTTGACAAAGTTAGGGATATAGGTCACTTTTTCACGTGGAATACCAGCTGCCACTAAATCCTCAATAAACATAGGATTGACCACCACCAAGTGCTCCATCCGGTTGTAAAAAGAAAATACATAGCGTTTCACAATTCCCTTTAAGAAAAATGGAATTTTCAAACTCCCCTCAAGTGTATCAGGCAAGAAATGCACATAGCCAATTTTCCTTCCTGAGCGTTTCTTTTGGAATGTTGATAAATAATAGGGGAGATCAATTGTATGAAAGTGAGTCACATCTGCCTCTATTGGAAGATTTTCTGTAACAATCAATTGGTCCTTGGCATCACGGTGAAGAAGACGAACTAATTCACGGTAAGCACCTGAAACTCCTTGTCCTGCTACTTTCTCACTTGAACTCAACATATTGATGCGTAATTTCTTTTTTTCCATAACTACTATTATATCATTTTCTTTGAATAAAATCAGCAAAAGAAAGGAGAGACTAGAGGAAAAGAGGGGGAAATTTCCTCACTTTTCCAAGGGTCTCTCACATGTTTTTATATGTTTACTTAATGCCTAGGGCAATGCGTGCATAGCGACTCATTTTTTCAACAGTCCAGGCTGGATACCAAACTAATTTGACCTCAGTATCCGTTACTTCTGGAACCTCTGTCATAGCATCATAAATCTGGTCTGTCAAAAGGTCGGCTAGGGGACAACCCATGGTTGTCAAAGTCATATCAATCTCTGTTTGCCCTGTGTCGCCATCAAAACGAATCTCATAGATCAAACCAAGATTGACAATATCGATTCCCAACTCAGGGTCAATAACTTCTTCCAAGGCTGATAAAATTCGTGTTTTGATGTTTTCAATTTGCTCTTCTGTATAAGCCATATTCATCCTCACTCTTAGTCTTCAATAAAATCACGAAGCGGTTTGCTGCGACTTGGTTGGCGTAGTTTTCTCAAAGCTTTAGCTTCAATCTGACGGATACGCTCGCGAGTCACGTTAAAGACTTTACCCACATCTTCAAGGGTACGCATTTTACCATCATCTAACCCAAAACGTAGACGCAAAACATTTTCTTCACGGTCTGTAAGAGTATCCAAGACCTCATCCAACTGCTCACGCAAAACGATACGAGTTGTATAGTCCACTGGATTTTCAATCACTTCATCTTCGATAAAGTCCCCAAGGTGGCTATCATCCTCTTCACCGATTGGAGTTTCAAGGGATACCGGTTCTTGGGCAATCTTCAAGATTTCACGAACCTTGTCAGGGGTCATATCCATACGTTCAGCGATTTGTTCTGGTGTTGGATCTTGTCCCAATTCTTGAAGGAGGTTACGCTGTTCACGAACCAATTTATTGATGGTTTCAACCATGTGAACTGGGATACGGATGGTACGAGCTTGATCCGCAATAGCACGAGTGATAGCCTGACGAATCCACCAAGTTGCGTAAGTTGAAAACTTGAACCCTTTAGAATAATCAAACTTGTCAACCGCCTTCATCAAGCCCATATTTCCTTCTTGAATCAAGTCAAGGAACTGCATACCACGGCCGACATAGCGTTTAGCAATAGAAACAACCAAACGAAGGTTGGCTTCCGCAAGACGTTGTTTGGCTTCGATATCACCAGCTTCAACAGCAAGCGCCAATTCTTTTTCCTCTTCATTGGTCAAGAGAGGTACGACCCCGATTTCTTTCAAGTACATACGGACAGGGTCATTAACCTTAGCCGAAGTTGAACCAATCAAGTCCTCATCACTGAGTTCTGGCTCTTCTTCAGTGCTAAGAACACGCGCACTTGGATTTCCTTCGTTATCTGTGATAGAAATCCCTGCATCCTGAATTCGTTGCAAGAGATCTTCAATCCCATCAGCATCCAAGGTAAAAGGAATCACCAGACTTGCATTAATTTCATCATCAGTTGCTGTCCCTTTTTGTTTATGATTACGGATAAATTCTGCTACTTGTACGTCAAATGTTGTTACTTCTTTTT
>CAURCY010000027.1:0-18091 GCA_963523355.1 uncultured Streptococcus sp. | reverse complement strand
AATCGTTAGGTCGGGTAACTGGCGCAAGGGTTCGAATCCCTTATTCTCCGTTTTATTGAGAGTTTATAACTCTTTTTTTGTATTTTTAAGAATTGTAGAATAAAAACTTCAGATTTGTAAAACTTAATTGGATTACTTATCTGAAGTTTTTTTGCGCTCTTTGTCAACTGTAGTGGGCTGCAGAAAAGCTAAAATCTTTATATATTGTCGATTTTATGGTTGTGCTAGTTTATTATTACTTCCAACTCTTGAGTGATATTTCTCCGCTATTGAGCCAGATTTCTTTTCCGTTATCACATTGAACTAGAAGCTTTCCACTTTCAGAGATATCTTTAGCAAGTCCCTTGTAGTCTTTTTGATTTAGTGTGAAAGTAACTTCTTTTCCTAGAACGAATGACTGTTTTTTGTATAGGTATAATAGTTCTTCTGCTGGTGTTTCGAAGAAAGTGCGCCAGATTTCTATGATTAATTCATTTCTGGTAATAGGTGCTGGTGTTTTAAATAAACTAGCAGCTTTTTCTTTTAATTCTTGTGGGAAATCATTAATAGTGAAGTTGATTCCTACTCCAATAATGATATCTGTGACTAAGCTAGTTTCCACAGAGGTCATTGCTTCAGTGAGGATTCCTCCAATTTTTTGATTTTTGAGGTAGATATCATTGACCCATTTTATGTCGATATCTATTAAAGTTAGGTTCTTAATGGCTTTGTAGATAGCTCCTGCTACAAGTAGTGTGTAGGATGGTAATTTGTCGTAAGGGAGATTTGGTTTGAGATGGAGGGTCATATAAATGCCACCTTGTGGGGAGTAGAAGGAGCGTTGAAAACGGCCTCGTCCTGCTGTTTGATAGGAAGCTAGATAGAGGGTGTTTGCTTCATTTCCTAAATCAATTGCTTCTTTTGCATCGAGTTGTGTTGATCTTGTTTCGGGTTTAAAACTGACTTTAATTGGAAGGTTTTCTTCTAGAATCTCTGGAAGAATAAGGTCTCCATTCACCAGTTTATAGCCTTTGTTTTTGATACTATCAATTTCAATGCCTTCTTGTTCTAGCCGCCTGATGGCTTTCCAAATTGATGTTCGGCTGAGGGATAGTTCTTCTGCGATTTTTTCTCCGCTGATATAGTTGGCATCTTTAGCTAGAATTTGGTAGACAGCTTGGTAAGATTTCATAGTGTTTCCTTTCTTTAGGAATAGTATCTGATTTGAATCTAGTTTGGCTAGTTGCTTAATTACTACTATTTTAACATATGCCTAGTATTTACGGTATGATTTTCTTAGAGTAAATGTAGTCATTAAGCTTGAGGTGTGAAATCTCAGTATTTTTGCTCCTTTTTTAACTAGGAAGCGTTTCCTTTGTTTTCAAATTGCTAAAAAAGTGGTACAATATAGGATAGCTTACTATTATCTGAATCAACTGATTTGGAGAGAAAGGATTCATTTTGAAATCAATAGGCTTTATTGAAAAGCTGAAAGGGTTGTCTAGTAAAGAGCTGATTTTATTGGGAATTATCCTGAGTATCTTTTTACCCTTTTATCTTTTTGTAGTTGTATTCTGTTTATATATTATCAGTTTAATTTTCACAGGAGACATGAAAAGTATTCTTCAGAAAATGGGGGAGCATCCGATGCTGCTTCTTTTTCTTGGCTATAGTACTGTTATATCCGTTTTTGCACAAAATTGGATGGGAGTTGTGGCTTCAGTAGGAATTTTTCTATTTACTGTTTTCTTTTTGCATTATCAGTCGATTTTATCACATAAATTCTTTCGATTGATTTTGCAGCTCGTCTTGTTTGGTAGCGTATTGTCAGCTGCTTTTGCGAGTTTAGAACATTTCCAAATTGTGAAGAAATTCAACTATGCTTTTCTTTCACCCAATATGCAGGTGTGGCATCAGAATCGTGCAGAAGTGACCTTCTTTAATCCTAATTATTATGGAATTATTTGTTGTTTCTGTATCATGATTGCTTTCTATCTGTTTACAACGACCAAGTTGAATTGGTTGAAAGTATTCTGTGTGATTGCAGGCTTTGTTAATCTCTTTGGTTTGAACTTTACGCAAAATCGAACTGCCTTTCCTGCTATTATCGCTGGAGCCATTATTTATCTCTTTACAACCATTAAAAACTGGAAGGCCTTTTGGCTTAGTATTGGGGTCTTTGCGATTGGCTTGAGTTTCCTCTTTTCCAGTGATTTGGGAGTTCGGATGGGGACTTTAGACTCTTCTATGGAAGAACGCATTTCTATCTGGGATGCTGGGATGGCCTTGTTTAAGCAAAATCCTTTTTGGGGTGAGGGGCCATTGACCTACATGCACTCTTATCCTAGGATAAATGCTCCTTATCATGAACATGCTCACAGTCTTTATATTGATACGATTCTGAGTTACGGAATTGTGGGGACTATTTTATTAGTTTTGTCTTCTGTTGCTCCTGTTCGCTTGATGATGGATATGAGTCAGGAGTCGGGGAAACGTCCGATTATCGGTCTTTATCTGTCTTTCCTTACAGTGGTTGCTGTGCACGGAATCTTTGACTTGGCCCTCTTCTGGATTCAGTCAGGTTTCATTTTCTTGCTAGTTATGTGCAGTATTCCATTGGAGCATCGAACGTTGGTATCGGACATGACGGATTAAGTTTTATAAGATTAAAATTCTTCTACCATGGGTAGGAGATTTTTTTACTGGGAAAAATTATTTCTAAATCGAAATAGTTGACAGATGAAATGACGAGTGTTACAATTACTTTATTCATTTCGATATAGAAATAAATTGGAGGTGCCATGAAAGATAGTCATTTGGTAGCCCATCATATTCGTTTGTTGAATGGGCGGATTTTTCAAAAGTTACTGAGCCAAGACCCTGAAGCTCTTTATCGGAGTGAACAGGGCAAGATTTTAGCGGTTTTATGGAATAGTGAAACTGGCTGTGCAACTGCGACAGACATTGCGCTTGCGACTGGACTTGCTAATAATACTCTGACGACGATGATAAAAAAGCTAGAGGAACAAAATCTTGTAACTATTAGTCCATGTGGAGAAGATAAGCGTAAGAAGTATTTGGTTTTAACAGAGTTGGGGCAGTCTCAGAAAGAAGTGGGGCATCGTGTCAGTCAGAAATTGGATACGATCTTTTACAAAGGATTTTCAGAGGAAGAAATTCGTCAGTTTGAAGCCTTTCAAGAAAGAATTTTGGCTAATCTGAAAGAGGATGAAAATGAGGTTTAAAATGGAGCAAATTAGCTGTTTATAAGTAAAGGCCACTTTTGACTTTGTTTTCCAACTCTTAGGACAAGGAAACTATGTGGTTAGCTATGGTCAGACTCAGATTGGTGGAGTTGCCTATGCCCAGTACGATATCTTCCGTCTAGAAAACGGGAAAATTGTGGAGCATTGGGATAATAAGGAAGTCATGCCTAAGGTAGAAGACTTGACCAATCGAGGGAAGTTTTAAATTGAGGATACAGAATGATTGAATACAAAAATGTAGCTTTACGTTACACAGAAAAAGATGTCTTGAGAGATGTTAATTTACGGATTGAGAATGGCGAGTTTATGGTTTTAGTTGGGCCATCTGGGTCCGGTAAGACGACCATGATTAAGATGATTAACCGTCTCTTGGAACCGACTGATGGAAATATTTATATGGATGGCAAGCGCATCAAAGACTATGACGAGCGGGATCTTCGTCTTTCTACTGGTTATGTTTTACAGGCTATTGCCCTATTTCCTAATCTAACGGTCGCGGAAAATATTGCCCTGATTCCTGAAATGAAGTGCTGGACTAAGGAAGAAATTGCTCAGAAAACAGAAGAGCTTTTGGCTAAGGTTGGTTTACCAGTGGCTGAGTATGGACATCGACTTCCTAGTGAATTATCTGGTGGAGAACAGCAACGGGTCGGTATTGTTCGTGCTATGATTGGTCAGCCTAAGATTCTCCTCATGGATGAACCTTTTTCAGCCTTGGATGCTATTTCGAGAAAACAGTTGCAGATTCTGACGAAAGAATTGCATAAAGAATTTGGGATGACAACGATTTTTGTAACCCATGATACGGATGAAGCTCTGAAATTGGCGGACCGTATTGCTGTCTTGCAGGATGGAGAAATTCGTCAGGTGGCGAATCCCGAGACCATTTTAAAAGCTCCTGCCACAGAATTTGTAGCAGACTTGTTTGGAGGTAGTGTTCATGACTAATTTAATTGCAACTTTTCAGGATCGTTTTAGTGATTGGTTGACAGCTCTATCTCAACATTTGCAGTTGTCACTTTTAACCTTGTTACTAGCTATTTTTATCGCGATTCCCTTGGCTGTTTATCTTCGCTATCATGAGAAGTTGGCCGACTGGGTCTTGCAGATTGCAGGGATTTTCCAGACTATCCCGTCACTGGCCTTGTTGGGGCTCTTTATCCCCTTGATGGGAATTGGAACCTTGCCGGCTTTGACAGCTCTAGTGATCTATGCGATCTTCCCGATTTTACAAAATACCATCACTGGGCTGAAGGGAATTGATCCGAGTCTGCAAGAGGCTGGGATTGCCTTTGGGATGACCAGATGGGAACGTCTCAAGAAGTTTGAAATTCCGCTTGCCATGCCTGTTATGATGTCTGGAATTCGGACAGCAGCGGTCTTGATTATTGGTACGGCAACCTTGGCGGCCTTGATTGGGGCAGGGGGATTAGGTTCCTTTATTCTTTTGGGAATTGACCGTAATAATGCCAGTCTGATTTTGATTGGTGCCCTTTCTTCTGCAGTGCTTGCCATTGCCTTTAACTTCCTGCTAAAAGTGATGGAAAAGGCAAAATTGCGGACGATTTTTTCTGGTTTTGCCTTGGTGACCATATTGCTCGGTCTGTCTTATAGCCCAGCTCTCTTGGCTCAAAAAGAGAAAGAAAACTTGGTGATTGCTGGGAAATTGGGTCCAGAACCAGAAATTTTGGCCAATATGTATAAGCTGCTGATTGAAGAAAATACCAGTATGACTGCGACTGTTAAACCGAATTTTGGGAAAACAAGCTTTCTCTATGAAGCTCTGAAAAAAGGCGATATTGACATCTATCCTGAATTTACTGGTACGGTGACTGAAAGTTTGCTGCAACCATCACCTAAAGTGAGTCATGAGCCAGAGCAGGTTTATCAGGTGGCGCGTGATGGTATTGCCAAACAGGATCATCTAGCCTATCTCAAACCTATGTCTTATCAAAATACCTACGCTGTAGCTGTTCCGAAAAAGATTGCTCAAGAATATGGCTTGAAGACCATTTCGGACTTGAAAAAAGTGGAAGGGCAGTTGAAGGCAGGCTTTACACTTGAGTTTAATGACCGTGAAGATGGAAATAAGGGCTTGCAGTCAATGTATGGTCTCAATCTCAATGTAGCGACCATGGAGCCAGCTCTTCGCTATCAGGCAATTCAGTCAGGCGATATTCAAATTACGGATGCCTATTCGACCGATGCGGAATTGGCGCGTTATGATTTGCAGGTCTTGGAAGATGACAAGCAACTCTTTCCACCTTATCAAGGGGCTCCACTGATGAAAGAAGCTCTTCTCAAGAAACATCCAGAGTTGGAAACAGTTCTCAATAAATTGGCTGGTAAAATTACTGAAAGCCAGATGAGCCAGCTCAACTACCAAGTCGGTGTTGAAGGCAAGTCAGCAGAACAAGTAGCCAAGGAGTTTCTACAAGAACAAGGTTTGTTGAAGAAATAGTTTGAAAATGTCAAACTCAACTTGCTTAAACGACTATAGAAAAGAATGCTCAGACAATGTCGTCTGGGCTTTTTTGATATTAGAGTTACTGAATGTCTTTCAAAATGGAAAATAAGAGGAAATTTTCAGGATTTTCTAAAATTTTACTGTAAATACACTTGACTATTCACAAAATAGGTGTATAATGTGTTGTGAACTACTTAACAAATAAAGATTTCCAGCTCATGTCGACTAAGGATGGAAATCTTGTGTATAGACAGTTCAGTAGATATATAATAGAGCGTTGCGTCCGAAAGTCTATCCAGACACGGCTCTTTAAAAACAAAAGGAGAAAATATGACGACTTATTTGTAAACAAAACTCAAGAATATCAAAATTACTCTTGGTGAAATGTCTGGCGGTTACCGCCGTATGGTTGCTGCTATGGCTGATTTAGGATTTTCAGGAACTATGAAGGCTATCTGGAATGACCTCTTTGCCAATCGTAGTTTTTCCCAGTGGCTTTACCTGCTAGTTTTAGGAAGTTTTCCAATCTGGCTTGAGTTGATTTATGAACACCGCATTGTTGACTGGGTTGGGATGATTTGTAGCCTGACTGGAATTATCTGTGTCATCTTTGTATCAGAAGGTCGAGCAAGTAATTACCTTTTTGGTTTGATTAACTCTGTCATTTACCTTATCTTGGCTTTGCAGAAAGGCTTCTATGGTGAGGTTTTAACAACTCTCTATTTTACAATTATGCAGCCAATTGGTCTCTTGGTTTGGATTTATCAAGCCCAGTTTAAGAAAGAACAACAAGAGTTTGTCGCACGTAAACTAGACGGCAAGGGTTGGACAAAGTATCTTTCTATTAGTGTTCTTTGGTGGTTGGCCTTTGGGTTTATTTATCAGTCTATCGGAGCTAATCGTCCCTATCGTGATTCTATCACTGATGCGACCAATGGTGTAGGGCAAATCCTCATGACAGCTGTTTACCGTGAACAGTGGATATTCTGGGCTGCTACTACTGTCTTTTCAATCTATCTCTGGTGGGGAGAAAGCCTGCAAATCCAAGGAAAATACCTGATTTACTTGATCAATAGTCTAGTTGGGTGGTATCAGTGGAGCAAGGCAGCAAAAAGCGCTTAAAAAGTAAAAAAGGATCATCTGATCCTTTTTGTGTTAGAGCAAAATGAATAATACCGTAATGATAATAGCGGTCGTTATACGAACGATGTGGTGCGAGATATGTTGCTTTTCTTTCTGTTGGCCGTTCCAGTAGGCTCCATAGCAGACGATACTCGAACCCACAATCCATAGAAGAATGGTTGCAACTGGAACGAAGTAAAAGATGGCTAGAGCCAGAGATGTGAGGCAACTGCCAACCAAGATGCACGTGTTTCCCAGACTGTAGTTCTTTTGTTTCATGGCTGAAAAAGCAGCAGCAAGGTGAAGCAATGAGAAGGCGAGAGCTAGTACAATTGTTAGTATTCCTAGAATCATCGAAGTTAACATAGTTGGTTCCTTTCTGAGTTTCAGGCTTAGTTATCAAGTGGAGTTGTAGAGGTCATCTCTATTACATCAAGGTAAAATTTCACCACTTGGTTTTCGGTATAAGATTTTCCTTTTTTTAGCCACCAAGTTAGGGTCTCGATAAAGTTCGTTACAACAAAATGCTGGAGGTAGGAGTCCGGAATGTTTGGATAGGCTTCTTGCAAGTCATCCGCCACCATGGGATAAACGTGGTGTTTGAGTTCCCTGTGTAGTTGGCGGAGGAAGTAGTCGTTTTTGGAAAAAAGGAGACTGGTGACATGGTCCTGGTTTTTCTGAAAATGTAAAAAGATATGTGCGAGGTAGTCCTCGGTAGTAAAGTGTCCTTCCCTTTCAAAGAGATGATGAAAGAGGTAGCGACAGAGCTCATCTAAAAGGAGTTCCTTGCTTTCATAGTGACAGTAAAAAGTAGAACGCCCAACATCTGCTAGGTCAATGATATCCTGAACAGTAGTGGCATCATAGCCTTTGTCGTTCAAAAGTTGTAAAAAAGCTTGATAGATGGCTTTTTTCGTCTTGCTGACTCGACGGTCTCTTTTTGGCATATAGACACTTGAGACAAACTGTTCAGAACTGAACAGGACTGACAGTTTGCTTCTATCCTTTCTTTGGATTTTATTAGATAATACAAATGAAAGAAGTATGTATATACCCATTATACCAAAGGAGGGAGAGAAATGAGTTCTAAAACATCTATCTGGTTAGCTTTTTTCTTAAATTTAAGCTATGCGATTGTTGAGTTTATCGCAGGAGGAATCTTTGGTTCGAGTGCAGTTCTTGCTGATTCTGTTCATGACTTGGGAGATGCTATGGCTATTGGCCTATCAGCCCTTCTAGAAACAATCTCCAATCGTGAAGAAGATAGACAGTATACCTTGGGTTACAAACGTTTTAGTCTTTTAGGGGCCATGCTAACGGCTGTGATTCTTATGATAGGGTCTGTCCTAGTGATTTTGGAAAATGTCACAAAGATCGCTCACCCGCAACCCGTTAATGAGGAAGGGATTCTCTGGCTGGGAATCATTGCGGTAGCTATCAATGTGCTAGCTAGTCTGGTAGTTCGTAAGGGAAAAACAAAGAATGAATCTATTCTTAGCTTGCATTTTTTGGAAGATACTCTTGGTTGGTTGGCTGTCATTCTAATGGCGATTATTCTTCGATTTACGGACTGGTATATCCTCGATCCGCTTTTATCTCTGGTCATTTCCATCTTTATTCTGTCGAAAGCCATTCCACGCTTTTGGAGTGCACTAAAAATTTTCCTAGATGCTGTGCCAGAAGGGGTCGAGACAAGTGATTTGGAGAAAGATTTAGAGGCTCTACCCAATGTCAAAAGTGTTAATCAACTTAGCATTTGGTCCATGGATGGTCTAGAGAATAATGCTATTGTTCACATTTGTATCAAGGACTGGGAACAGATGATGGAAACCAAAGAAGTGGTGCGTCAATGTTTAGAAGAAAGAGGCGTGCAGAATATCACTATTGAAGTAGATAGCAGTCAAAGCAATCATGCGCAACATAAGCGGAGGGTGAGAGAATTAGAGCAGAAGCATGGGCATCATCATTAGAAAAGCGACCTCGCTAGAGGTCGTTTTGTTATCCTATTCATTCCTTGTACTCTCTCTCAATGTCAATCTGGTTCCCAGCATAGTCAGGCTAGGGATTTTGCGACCGTGGAGTACTTCCTTATTAAGAATATCCATACCTGCTCGCCCCATTTCCTTGGTATAAACGGTGATGCTGGAGAGGGGAGGATAGACTTGCTTGGTCAGACTAGTGTCGTTAAAGGAAATAAGGCTGACACGGTCTGGTAGGCTGATTCCAGCCTCTTGAAGGGCACGGAGGGCGCCGATGGCTAAACTATCACTGGCAGCAAAAAATGCTGGTGGGAGTTGGTCTCCCAAGCTCTGAATGGCTTCCTTCATCAAGTCATAGCCAGACTGGGCAGTAAAGCTTCCTTGAAAGACCAGTTCATCATGATAGATTCCCTTTGCTTGACTGTAGTTCTTAAAATTTTCAAGTCGCTTATCCTGGATGATTTCTTCTTGATCGGTTGTTTCTTCAAGACCTGTTAGAATCCCGATACGATTCAACCCTTGACTGAGGAAATAATCGACAACCTGTTTCATGGCAGTATAAAAGTCCGTAATAATGCAGGTATGTCCCAGGGAAAGTGTATCGCTGTCTAGAAATACAAGAGGTTTTTGGTATTCTTCAAAGGCAGAAATCTGAGCACGGCTAAACTTTCCGATGCAGAGAATCCCAATCACTTCCTCGCTTAGAGTAAAAGGGTGGTCATTGAAATAGCGCAAGATATCATAGTCCAGTTCTTGGGCTCTTTTTTCTATGCCTAGGCGAATCTGGTAGTAGTAGAGGTCATCCAGCTCCCCTTGTTCGCTGACCCATTGGATAATGGCAATCTTTTGCTTGGGTTTGTGGGACTCGCCTGTCTTGAGGTGCTTGGTGTAGCCCAGCTCTTCAGCAACGGTTAAAATACGGTGTCTGGTTTCTTCTGTAACAGATAGGCTCTGGTCGCGATTGAGGACACGAGATACGGTCGCGATAGAGACAGAGGCTAGCTGTGCAATGTCTTTTAAGGTAGCCATAAATCCTCCTTGATTAGATTAGTATATCATATTTTTCTGCTTTTTACCGATAGTTTAGTAAAAATTTAGTAAAAAGGATTGACCTTGGAAAATCCCTTGGATACAATAGAAGAAAACGATTACACGTTAAGGTGACTTAACGGACAGTAAAAGGAGAAATCATATGACACAACATCTTACTGCAGAAGCTCTTCGTAAAGACTTTCTTGCTGTTTTTGGTCAAGAAGCAGACCAAACCTTCTTTTCACCAGGTCGTATCAATTTGATTGGTGAACACACAGACTACAACGGTGGGCACGTTTTTCCAGCTGCTATTTCTTTGGGAACTTATGGTGCAGCTCGTAAGCGTGACGACCAAATTTTACGTTTCTACTCAGCTAACTTTGAAGACAAGGGCATCATCGAAGTGCCTTTAGCGGATCTCAAGTTTGAAAAAGAGCACAACTGGACCAATTATCCAAAAGGAGTTCTTCATTTCTTGCAAGAAGCTGGACATGTGATTGACAAAGGTTTTGATTTTTATGTTTATGGGAATATCCCAAATGGTGCTGGTTTGTCTTCTTCAGCATCCTTGGAACTTTTGACAGGGGTAGTGGCAGAGCATCTCTTTGATTTAAAATTAGAGCGTCTCGATTTGGTTAAAATCGGCAAACAAACAGAAAATAACTTTATCGGAGTCAACTCTGGTATTATGGACCAGTTTGCTATCGGTATGGGAGCTGACCAACGGGCCATTTACCTAGATACCAACACTCTAGAATACGACTTGGTGCCTCTTGATTTGAAGGACAATGTTGTTGTTATCATGAACACCAACAAACGTCGTGAGCTGGCGGACTCTAAGTACAATGAACGCCGTGCTGAGTGTGAAAAAGCTGTGGAAGAATTGCAAGCTGCCATGGATATTCAGACCTTGGGTGAATTGGACGAGTGGGCTTTTGACCAATACAGCTATCTGATTAAAGACGAAAATCGTTTGAAACGTGCTCGCCATGCTGTGCTTGAAAATCAACGTACTCTTAAAGCTCAAGCAGCCCTTCAAGCAGGAGATTTGGAAACATTTGGTCGTTTGATGAATGCGTCACACGTTTCCCTAGAGCATGACTATGAAGTAACTGGTTTGGAATTGGATACCCTTGTTCACACAGCTTGGGCACAAGAAGGCGTTCTCGGTGCTCGTATGACAGGGGCAGGTTTTGGCGGATGTGCCATTGCTTTGGTGCAAAAAGATGCTGTTGATGCCTTTAAGGAAGCTGTTGGAAAACACTACGAGGAAGTAGTTGGCTACGCTCCAAGCTTCTATATCGCTGAAGTTGCAGGTGGCACTCGCGTCCTTGACTAGTCAAAAGGAGGCTCTATAGTGACCTTAGTAGATAAATTTGTAACACATGTCATTTCTGAAAGTTCATTTGAGGAAATGGATCGAATCTACCTGACCAATCGTGTCTTGGCACGAGTGGGAGATGGTGTTTTGGAAGTTGAGACCAATCTGGATAAATTGATTGACCTCAAGGACCAGCTGGTTGAGGAAGCCGTTCGATTAGAGACGATTGAGGATAGTCAGACTGCGCGTGAAATTCTTGGTGCTGAACTGATGGACTTGGTGACCCCTTGTCCAAGTCAGGTCAATCGTGACTTTTGGGCAACCTATGCCCAATCTCCTGAGCAAGCGATAGAGGATTTTTACCAACTCAGTCAGAAAAATGACTACATCAAACTCAAGGCCATTGCTAAAAATATTGCTTATCGTGTTCCATCTGATTACGGTGAACTTGAAATTACTATCAATCTCTCTAAGCCTGAAAAGGATCCCAAAGAGATTGCGGCAGCCAAGTTGGTGCAAGCTAGTAATTATCCTCAGTGTCAGCTTTGTCTAGAGAATGAGGGCTATCATGGTCGGGTCAACCACCCAGCTCGTAGCAACCACCGTATTATCCGCTTTGAAATGGCGGGTCAGGAGTGGGGGTTCCAGTATTCGCCCTATGCTTACTTTAACGAGCACTGTATTTTCTTAGATGGCCAGCATCGTCCCATGGCTATCAGTCGTCAGAGTTTTGAGCGTCTGCTAGCTATCGTAGAGCAGTTTCCAGGATACTTTGCTGGATCTAATGCCGACTTGCCGATTGTGGGAGGCTCTATTCTAACTCATGACCACTATCAGGGAGGCCGTCACGTATTTCCTATGGAATTGGCTCCCTTGCAAAAGACTTTCTCTTTTACTGGTTTTGAGCAGATCAAGGCTGGAATTGTCAAGTGGCCCATGTCAGTGCTGCGTTTGACTTCGGATTCCACAGAGGATTTGATTAACTTGGCTGATAAGATTTTGCAGGAATGGCGGCAATATTCAGATCCAAGGGTGCAAGTCTTGGCAGAAAGTAATGGAACACCACACCATACCATTACACCCATTGCCCGTAAACGCGATGGACAGTTTGAGTTGGACTTGGTCTTGCGAGACAATCAGACATCGCCAGAGCATCCTGATGGCATCTATCATCCCCACAAGGATGTTCAACATATCAAGAAGGAAAATATCGGCTTGATTGAGGTCATGGGCTTGGCAATCTTACCACCACGTCTGAAAGAAGAAGTGGAGCAAGTCGCTAGCTATATAGTGGGAGAAGGTGATACAGTTGCCGATTATCATCAGGAATGGGCAGACCAACTAAAAGCCCAACATTCAGATCTAACAGATAAAGAAAAAGCCCTTGAAATCGTCAAGGACTCTGTTGGTGCTATCTTTGCGCGTGTACTTGAGGATGCAGGAGTCTACAAGCAGACGGAACAAGGGCAGACAGCCTTTATGCGCTTTGTGGAGCAGGTCGGAATTTTGCCAGACTAGGAGCTTTCTCCTTGCACAGTCCTATAAAAAGTAGTATCATAGTGTCGTTTGAAATATCAGGAGGAAACGATGAAAGATTTTCATTTTGACGCTATATCTGCCTTTGAAAATTACGAAATTGAACAAATGAGAGATGGTCACGTTGTGGTGACGACCAAAGTAGTGGACTCGTCGCTCAACTACTATGGCAATGCCCATGGTGGCTATCTTTTCACACTCTGTGACCAAATCAGTGGTTTGGTGGTTATCTCGCTAGGACTAGACGGAGTGACACTCCAATCCTCTATCAACTACCTCAAGGCAGGAAAACTCGACGACGTGTTGACCATTAAAGGAGAATGTGTCCATCAAGGTCGAACAACCTGTGTCGTGGATGTTGATATCACTAATCAAGAAGGAAGAAATGTCTGCAAGGCAACATTTACCATGTTTGTCACAGGCCAGAGGTCAGAAGATAGACAGGTACGAATATAGATAACTAAAAAAGAGGCTCGTACCTCTTTTTTAGTTTCAGATAAATCAATCAATTTCTTTAATAAACTTAGCAATTTCTTTTACAATTTCAGTAACTAAAGCATTTCCCATAAAAAACATTCTCATTTTATCAGATACCTCTACAATAGAACCGTCAGATAGTTTCTTTTTAGCTGTCCAATTATCTGGGAAATCCTGAAGGCGTTCAGCTTCAATGGGGGTAATTAATCTATATTTATTGTTTACAAATAATAAATGTGTGGAACGATTAACAGTTCCTTCGGATGTAAGCATTGTTCTTCCTGGAAGGTTTAAATCATCATAAGGGGACATTCCTCCTTCTGAATAGATGTATTGATGTCCGTCAGAGGATGTTCGCTCAATTTTTTTAGGTCCTCTAAGATATTGAAATTTTTCTAGTTTAGCCTTATCAGTTAAAAAATATTTTTCAGGTACTTCAGATTCATCTTTAAGAATTTCTCCTAGAGTAATCGGATTACCATTGTAGTTAGGTTCTGTATCAATAGAATAGTATTTTCCATGTCTCATAATTCCTGTATTCCAAACAGTACCAGTAAAAGTATCTGAAACTTCAACTATATCATTTGGTAACTCATAAAATACATGACGATTTTTAACTGCTATAGGTTTAATAGGAAATTGTTTCGCAAATAGACCTTGATTGAAAATATAGTCATTATACCTATTATCTTCAAAGATTTCTTCATTTTTTTCGTAAAGATTGTCAATTTTTTGGGCAAAGACTGTATCATTTCGATAAACGAAAAAGAATACACGACGTCTTCGTTGGCTTCTTCCATACTCAGCAGCATTAATAACTCTCCACTCTACAGAATATCCAAGATTATTAAAAGCTGTTAGCATGATTGCAAAATCACGTCCTCTCTGTTTTGAGGGCGCTTTTAAAAGCCTATCCACATTTTCCAGAATTAAGTATTTGGGTTTAATGATTTCCGTTGCTCTAATGATTTCCCAAAATAAAACTCCTTTTTTTCCTTCAATACCTTTCTCATTTTTCTTGCTACGCGCAACAGAGTAATCTTGGCAAGGAAAACCACCGACAATCATATCGGCATCCATTTTGGAAAATTGTTCGTCTGTTATATCAGAGATACTAATATTGATGTTTTCGCTATTGGGGAAGTGATAATCATAGACCTCAAATGCGTCTTGAGATTTACGAGATGGTTCCCATTGGTTTGCCCATTTTGTTTTAAAGAGTTGCTTATCGGCATTTTCTAATCCTATCCGAAAACCGCCAACTCCAGCAAATAGTTCGAGAACTTTCATCTTTTCTCCTTCATTTTTTTACAGTTTAATCCATTATATACTATTTTCAATGATTGATCAAGTATTAATGTTTGCTTTAGTTTAATTTGATATAATATAAAAGATAGGAGAAGAAAATGGATCAAAACTTATTTAACTATAACGATGAAGATATCGATAGTGTTATTGAATATTCTCACAAACTATTAAATAGAAAATTTTCCGATGTTATGGAAGAGTATAATCGTTCGCTTTATAAATCATATGACGATTATAATGATAGAGTAGTCTCTGAGGTACAAGATAAAGCAATTAGTATGAAGTCAAAAGGGCAATATGGAAATTATATTGAAAAATATTTCTATGGCTACCAGCCAAATAGTGACTCGGAAGCTGACTTTGAAAAAATAGGTGTAGAATTAAAAGTTACTCCTTTTAAGATAAACAAAAATGGGACACTTAGTGCAAAAGAACGACTTGTATTAACAATACTAAACTATATGGAGGAAAATTTAGAGGATTTTTACTCCACTCATTTATGGAAAAAATGTGCAAAGATTTTGTTATTGTTTTACAATGGCTTAATTCCTAATCAAACAATGAAGGACTATGTCATTGAAAAAATATTTTTATATGAATGGTTTGAGGAGGATATGGCAGTCATCCTTGAAGACTATCAGAAAATTACAGATAAAATCAAAAATGGAAGGGCGCATGAATTATCAGAATCAGATGGAAACTATTTATCAACTTGTACAAAAGGAGCAGGTAAAGGAAAGGATTTAAGACAACAACCTTTTAGTCATGAATTAGCCAAACAAAGAGCTTGGGAATTAAAATCAAGTTATATGACCTATCTGATTAATCATAAAATCTTTAACCAATCAGATCAAGAAAGTGTTCTGGCTAATTTTAGGGGTGAAAAAAAGTCATTTACTGAGGTTATTGCAGAGAAGATTCTTTCCTACAAAGGTTTCTCTGAACAAGAGTTATATGATAGATTTGAAGTGAATCCCAAAGCAAAAGGTAAGAATAGTACTCTGATTAGAAAAATTTTAGGTTTAACAGGGGATTTAGATAAGACTAAAGAATTTCAGAAAGCAAACATGAATTTGAGAGTTATTCGAGTAGATAAGAATAATTTACCTAAGGAAGACTCTCCATTTAAAACTTATTGTTTTAAAGAATTAGCAGAAACAGATAGTTGGGAATCGTCACATGTCTATAATGAAATTTATAATAAACGATTCCTCTTCGTTATTTTTAAGGAAATTGAACCTAAGCTATTTGTATTAGATTCTATCAAATTTTGGGGATTTCAAGATAGACAATTAGAAGAAATCCAAAGAGTGTGGCAGGAAACTAGACAAATTATTTCTGACGGAGTTAAATTAACTCAAAATGGTAATAAAGTTTCAACTAATTTCCCTCAAAGTAAGATAAATAGAATCCTATTTACGAAATTACATGCTACCAATGCTTATTATGAAATTGAAAAAGGAAAATTTGTTGGGAAAGGCTCATTATCTGATACGGATGAACTTCCAGATGGGCGTAGGATTACAAAACACTCCTTTTGGATGCCTAAGAAGTTTATAAAAGAAATATTAGATGGGAATTGGGATTGATTATATTTATAATCAACTTGTGATAAACAAAAAAGAGGCTCGCACCTCTTTTTCTTATTTCTTTTTATGATTTAATACGGCATTGAGGACAATGGCAAGTAGGCTGGCTACGACGATTCCGTTTGAGAAGAACATTTGGAAGGCTGTCGGCATGCTGACAAAGAGATTACTGTTGTTGAGTCCGACACCTGCAGCGATTGAAACTGCTGCGATAAGGAAGTTGTGTTCATTGTTAGCAAAGTCAACACGGGCGAGGATTTGCATCCCTTGAATAGATACAAAACCAAACATCACCAGCATGGCACCACCGAGGACAGGGCTCGGAATGATTTGAGCAAGGGCACCAAACTTAGGAAGGAGTCCAAGGAGAACCAGGAAACCAGCTGCGTAGTAGATTGGCAGGCGAGTCTTGATACCTGATAATTTAACCAAACCAACGTTTTGTGAAAATCCTGTGTAAGGGAAGGTGTTAAAGATTCCTCCGAGAAGTACGGCCAAACCTTCTGCGCGGTAACCGTTGCGCAGGCGCGTGCTGTCGATTGGATCTTTTGTGATATCAGACAAGGCCAGATAAACACCAGTAGACTCAACCATAGACACCGTTGCGATGATACACATCATGACAATAGATGAGATTTCAAAGGTTGGCATCCCAAAGTAGAGTGGAGTTGGGACATGGACAAGAGGTGCTGCTGCAACAGGAGAGAAGTCCACCAAACCCATGCTAGCAGCAATGGCAGTTCCAACAACCAAACCAATCAAAATAGAGATAGACTTGATAAATCCTTTGGTAAAGATGTTGATCAAGAGGATAATCAGAACAGTGATAGCTGCAAGCAAGAGACTTTGACCAGTTGGCTCTGGAACGTTATTTCCCATATTTCCAATAGCGACAGGAATCAAGGTTAAACCAATCGTGGTAATAACAGATCCTGTTACGATAGATGGGAAGAGATTGGCCACTTTTGAGAAGATGCCTGAAACAAGAACCACGTAAATCCCTGATGCGATAAGGGCACCAAACATAGCGCCACTACCATGGCTTTGCCCAATCATAATCAAGGGAGCTACCGACTGGAAGGCAACTCCAAGAACGACTGGGAGTCCAATACCAAAGTATTTGTTGAGTTGGAGTTGGAGGAAGGTTGCCACTCCACACATGAAGATATCTGTAGAAATCAGGTAGGTCAACTGCTCAGCTGAATAGCCAAGGGCTGTCGCAATCATGATGGGAACCAGGATGGATCCTGAGTACATGGCTAGTAAGTGCTGCAAGCCAAGAACGGCTGCTTGCGAATGTTTTTCTTGAGTTTGCATTAGAGATCTGCCTCCTTAAAAATAACTTGACCATTTTCAAAACGATCCAAACGAGCGAGTGATAGAACAGGGTAGCCTGCTTTTTCAAGCAAATCACGGCCATCTTGGAAGGATTTTTCAATCACAATACCGATAGCTTCGACTGTGGCACCAGCTTGTTCGATGATTTGAATCAAGCCTTTAGCAGCTTGGCCGTTAGCAAGGAAATCGTCGATAATCAAGACCTTGTCCTCTGGTGAGAGGAATTTTCCAGCGATAGAAACGGTGCTGGTCACCTGCTTGGTAAAGGAGTAAACTTCGGCAGTTAAGATACCTTCGTTCATAGTGATGTTCTTAGCTTTTTTAGCGAAAATCATGGGAACGTTTAAGGCTTCAGCTGTAAAAACGGCTGGGGCAATACCTGACGCTTCAATGGTTACGACCTTGGTAATGCCAGCAGAAGCAAATTTTTCCGCAAAAACCTTACCGATTTCTCGCATCAAGCTAAAGTCAACTTGGTGGGTTAAAAAGGAATCCACCTTGAGGATGTTGTCACCCAAGATATGCCCATCCTTGAGGATGCGCTCTTCTAATAATTTCATAAGACCTCCTAAAGTCTAAAAGCCAATCCATTTGCTTGTTTAGAGTTTCTAGTAAGAAATAGAAAAAGGACCTACTTAATCTCTAAGTAAGTCCCCAAAATAGGCATGGCAAAAACG
>CAURCY010000026.1:0-18132 GCA_963523355.1 uncultured Streptococcus sp. | reverse complement strand
ATCTAAGTAACTAACGCCAAATCCTATTCGGACTTTGGCTAGGCGCTTCACTAGTTTTAGGACATAAATATGATTGATTTATGTCCTAAAACGTCGTAATCTTCAAGTTACTTGATTGTAAAACAGTCTAAGTAACTAAGACCAAATCCTATACGTAATTAGGTTTAGAGGTCTATCAAAAATCTTATCAAGTTTTGCTGACTTGTTCTGCTATTTTAGATCCACTAAATCGATTTATTCACTACTACTTCTTTATCATACAGGGAGATATCCTATGAGCCAATATGCTTATATCCTCGTTGTGATTAGCTTGGTTTTCCTTTTTCTGCTCAATAAGTACGAGAAGGAGAGACTGCAAAAACTCTACCAAGAACAACTTTTAAAGGATGAAACATTTAGGTCTGACATCAAAGAGAAAATTCACACGACTGAAAATATCAATGATGTCATTGCACATATCAATAAAACTTACCATCTGGGAATGTTGCTATCAAAAGACATTACAGATCAATTGAAATAAACCTAGTTATTCTTTAAGGAATATCAAAACCGAGACTAAGAGTTTATTACTTAGGCTCGGTTTTTGTATATTTTTCAAGCAACAAAGCCATCACTCCCCAGCAATGCAAGTGCAAAATCCTCTAGAATATGATAGAATAATGGAAAGGACTCTATTAAGGAGGAAATCATGGAAAAACAAACCATCGCCGTCTTGGGGCCTGGTTCTTGGGGAACTGCCCTTTCACAAGTCTTAAATGACAATGGACACGAGGTACGTATTTGGGGAAACCTTCCCGAGCAAATCAATGAAATTAATACCTATCATACTAACAAACACTACTTTAAAGATGTCGTTCTAGATGAAAATATCATTGCCTACACTGACTTAGCAGAGGCATTAAAAGATGTAGATGCGATTTTGTTTGTTGTCCCAACAAAAGTGACACGACTTGTTGCCCAACAAGTTGCAAAAACCTTGGATCATAAGGCTATCATCATGCACGCTTCAAAGGGATTAGAGCCTGATAGTCATAAACGATTATCAACCATCCTTGAAGAAGAAATTCCTGAACATCTCCGCAGTGATATTGTCGTTGTTTCAGGACCTAGTCATGCGGAAGAAACCATTGTTCGTGACCTGACTTTAATCACTGCTGCTTCTAAAGATTTACAAACAGCTCAATACGTTCAAGAACTCTTTAGTAATCACTACTTCCGACTTTATACCAATACGGATGTTATCGGAGTTGAAACTGCTGGTGCTCTTAAAAATATTATTGCTGTCGGTGCCGGAGCTTTACATGGTTTGGGATTTGGTGACAATGCCAAGGCAGCCATCATCGCTCGAGGCTTGGCTGAAATTACTCGCCTAGGGGTAGCACTCGGGGCCAGTCCATTGACCTATAGTGGCTTGTCTGGTGTAGGAGACTTGATCGTAACGGGAACCTCCATCCACTCTCGTAACTGGAGAGCCGGAGATGCTCTTGGTCGTGGAGAATCTCTAGCTGATATCGAAGCCAATATGGGCATGGTGATTGAAGGAATTTCAACGACTCGAGCAGCCTATGAACTAGCGCAAGAACTTGGAGTCTATATGCCAATTACACAGGCCATTTACCAAGTTATTTACCACGGAACCAATATCAAAGATGCCATTTATGACATCATGAACAATGAATTTAAAGCAGAAAATGAGTGGTCTTAACTCTCTAAAGAAAGGATTCTTATGACATCAAAAGTTAGAAAGGCAGTCATCCCTGCCGCTGGACTCGGGACTCGATTTTTACCAGCAACCAAAGCACTTGCTAAAGAAATGTTGCCAATTGTGGACAAACCAACTATCCAGTTTATCGTGGAAGAGGCTCTCAAATCAGGTATTGAAGATATTCTGGTTGTCACTGGTAAATCAAAACGTTCTATTGAAGACCACTTTGACTCAAACTTTGAGCTTGAGTACAACCTCAAAGAAAAAGGCAAACACGACTTGCTAAAATTGGTAGACGAAACAACTGGTATGCGCCTTCATTTCATCCGCCAAACTCACCCTCGTGGTCTTGGAGACGCTGTCTTACAAGCCAAAGCTTTTGTAGGAAATGAGCCCTTCGTTGTTATGCTGGGTGATGACCTTATGGACATCACAAATGAGAAGGCCGTTCCTTTGACAAAACAACTGATGAATGATTACGAAAAGACACACGCATCAACCATTGCTGTCATGCCCGTACCACACGAAGACGTTTCATCATATGGAGTTATCGCTCCTCAAGGTGAAGGGATTAATGGTCTCTACAGCGTTGAAACTTTCGTTGAAAAACCAGCTCCAGAGGAGGCTCCAAGTGATCTAGCTATTATCGGTCGTTATCTGCTCACACCAGAAATTTTTGAGATCCTCGAAAATCAAGCTCCTGGTGCTGGAAATGAGATTCAGCTTACTGATGCAATCGATACTCTCAATAAAACACAACGTGTTTTCGCTCGTGAATTTACAGGAGCTCGTTACGACGTTGGGGATAAATTCGGCTTTATGAAAACATCTATTGACTACGCCCTCAAGCACCCACAAGTCAAAGATGACTTTAAAGATTACCTCATCCAACTTGGAAAAGAATTAGCTGAGAAGGAATAATACTCTTCGAAAATCTCTTCAAACCACGTTAGCTTCACCTTGCCGTACTCAAGTACAGCCTGCGGTTAGCTTCCTAGTTTGCTCTTTGATTTTCATTGAGTATAAAACAAAAAAAGATAAGGTTCAAAAATGCCTTATCTTTTTTCATTACACAACTATTATTATAAGCTCTCACAACCCCATTCCCTTGTAGAAAAGTAACACTGCGAGTCCTACGAATAACACTACCCCTCCTAACCTCTGGCTGGTACTATACATCCGTCTTTCTCCTCGAACTGGAAAGATAATTGCTAGAAATGCTCCACCAACTGCTCCCCCGATATGGCCTGCTAGGCTGATTCCTGGAATCAGAACGCTTCCAATAATATTAACCACAAAAAGTGTCAGATAGGATTGCCCCAACTGCTGGATATAAGGATTACGCGTTGCATAGCGAAGAACAATAATTGCAGCAAATAGCCCATAGAGAGAAGTAGAAGCTCCTGCTGCTAAGGTTTTTGGACTAAATACAAAAACAAAGAGATTACCCATCATTCCTGATAAAAGATAGAGAAAGAAAAACTTCTTGGATCCGAAAATTTCCTCTACTTGCCTACCAAGATAATAGAGCGAAAGCATATTAACAATGAAATGCTCCCAACCAATATGAACAAAAATGGCAGAGAAGAGACGCCAAACCTGCTCAGGAAAGAGGCGAATAGCTGGCCCATACATGGCTCCAAATCGAAATAATGTATCCGCCCTGTCAAAGTTTCCACCTGTAGTCACCAACATTAGTAGAAATACCAAGGCCGTCACTAAGAGGAAGAAACTCGTTACAGGGTAACGTCTATCAAAGATTTCCTTCATCAATCAGAACCTCCTGAACAGGAATATCATGCTTTTCAGGGATAAAGTCCTGAATTTGACAAAGATAGATCGTACTCAAAGTATGACCAGAAAAATGTTCTAGATAGCGGTCGTAATAACCTCCACCATATCCAATCCGATATCCTTTCGTCCTAAAAACCAAGCCAGGAACATGAATCAAATCAATCTGAGATGCATCCACTACTTCCAAATCTCCCTGTGGTTCCAGTAAGCCAAAGGAAGTTTTGACCAGTTGTTGCGGATCATAGACCACAAAGTCCATGCGCCCCTTGGGATAGGTTTTGGGTATCAGAACCTTTTTGCCGTCCTTCAGCGCCTGCTCAATCAGTTCCTGCGTTTGAAACTCATGAGGAAAAGAGAGGTAGGTTGCGATGATCTTAGCTTCTTGGTAGAAGGGATGTTCCAAAAATTGATCCGTTAAAGCTTGATCCATAGCCTGTTTTTGCTCTCGAGGTAAATCCTTCATTTCGTGCAAGACTTGCTTACGTAATTCCGATTTCATAGACAAGCCCTCTACTCTGCTGCCTTCTTTTTCAGGAAACTAGAGACCGCATCCACCCCAATAGCTAATGCTTCTTCCTTAGGACTCATCTGAGGGTGATGAAGGGCGTAGGGACTATCGATACCTAGCCAGAACATAACGCCATCTATCTTCGAAAGGAGATAACCAAAGTCCTCACCAGTCATAGCAGGCTCGATATCAATCAACTCGATTCCCTCTTTTTCTTCAAAGAAGTCCATCAGTTCACGCGCCAAGGCTGGATTGTTCTCAACAGGCAGGTAACCACCTTGTTTGAGTTCCACTTCGACTTCCATACCAAAGGCAGCTGCAACTCCTTCTGCAACTGTTTTGACCCGCTTTTGTACCAAGAGACTCATGTCCTGAGTCAAGGCCCGAATAGTTCCATGCAAAAAGGCTGTGTCTGTTATAACATTGTTGGTTGTTCCAGCCTGAAAAACGCCAAAAGTCACCACTGCTCCCTCGATTGGATTAACATTGCGGCTGACAACTGACTGTACTTGGGTCACAAAGTAACTAGCAGCCACCAAGGCGTCATTAGCTTCATGTGGAAAGGCTGCGTGGCCACCTTTGCCTTTGAAACGGATCTTCACCTCACAAGTCCCTGCAAAGAGTGTATGAGTATTGGTCGCAATCTGACCAACCTTCAAATCTGGCCTAACATGAAGGCCATAAAATTGATCTGGTAGCCAATCTCCAAAAGCCCCGTCCTCATACATAAGCATACCACCTGCTTCATTTTCTTCAGCAGGTTGAAACAGAAAGAGCAGATTATTCTTGGGTTGCTCTTCAAGGGCGCGCTCTAGACAGCCCAAGGCAATAGTCATGTGGAAATCATGGCCACAAGCGTGCATACGACCTTGATGTTGAGAAGCGAAAGGAAGGTCTGTTTGTTCGACGATAGGCAGGCCATCAATATCTGTTCGCCAACCAATGGTTCGCTCTGGTTGACTTCCCTGCAAATAAACCAAAATCCCTGTCCGCCAAGTTCGAATTTGGACAAAATCCTTACCTACAGTCAATTTTTCAATCACATCCAGCAAATAAGCATGAGTCTTAAACTCCTCCAAGCCAATCTCTGGAATCTGGTGCAAATCTCGTCTAGTCTGAATCAAATCTAACATCTATCTATCCTCCTATATAGCAGAAAGAGGCTGGAAAAGGGTTCCGCCTCTATTTTTCTTTTACAATTACAAGGTACGAAGCGCATCCTCTAGCGCTGTTTTTTGTTGGGTTTGGGCATCAATCTCTTTGATAATACGAGCTGGAACACCTGCTACCACCACGTTTTCTGGGACATCTTGGGTAACAATGGCTCCTGCTGCGACAACTGAACCACTACCGATTTGGACTCCTTCGATAACTACGGCGTTGGCACCGATGAGAACATTGTCTCCAACACGGACTGGTTCTGCGCTAGCTGGCTCAATCACACCTGCAAGAACGGCACCTGCACCAACGTGACTGTTTTTCCCAACAATAGCACGGCCACCAAGGATAGCCCCCATGTCAATCATAGTTCCTGCACCAATTTCAGCACCGATATTGATAACTGCTCCCATCATGATAACAGCATTGTCACCAATTTCAACTTGGTCACGGATAATAGCACCTGGCTCGATACGAGCATTGATAGCACGTTTGTCTAGCAAGGGAACTGCAGAATTACGAGCATCTTGCTCAACAACATAGTCTTGATTTTCTACCAAACCATCGAGAAGAGGAGCCACATCTTTCCAGTCTCCAAATAGGACATTTCCTAGTTTAACAACAGAGCTAGGTACAGCAGTTGCAAGTTCCCCCTCAAAGGTTACTTTCACACTGGTTTTCTTTTCAGCATTGGCGATAAATTGGATAATTTCTTGAGCGTTCATTTTTGTAGCAGTCATAGGCGCCTCCTAGTTCATTTTAATGATACCTATTCTACCAAAAAAGGCCTCAAATTTGAAGCCTTTTTGTTTGTTTTTAGGTATGATTTTTAGGGATGTGAGATAAAACGTGCTGTCGGTAAAAGCAAGCCCTTACCGATACAACCTAAAAACACTCTTCACAACTATCTCCCCGTGTTTTATTGACTATTCTAGTATAGCACACTTTTAGAATTAAGAAAAGACTTTTTATTTACTTTCTTTCGCTTCTTCTATCGATAGGAAAATCATAGGTAAAATAATCAGGGCCATAGCTAGAAGAAGGGACCAATCCACTACCAAGCCTAAAAACAAAACACTCAAAAGGGCAGAAGAGAGAGGTTCACTGGCACTAATAACGGAAACCACCAAGGGAGAAACCAAGGACACAGCCTTCATGGAAATGAAAAAGGCAAAAGCCGTTCCAAAGAAAGCGATAATGAGACAAATCAAGATACTCCAAATATCAGGAGTAAAGGAAAGCTGATAAACCGGCGAGAGGACATTGCTAAATAAACCTGCCAAAATCATCCCCCACCCAACCGTGGGTACAAAACCATAACGCTTAGCAAAAGGTTGAGGTAAGATAACATTAAACATAACACCCATGGCACTCAGCAGACCCGTCACAAGTGCTAGTGGTGTCATGGATAATTGAGAGAGATCTCCCTTTGTCGCCATCAGGCAAACACCCAACATGGCAACCAAAACATAAAAAATAGCGCTTTTTGACGCTCGTTTTTGATAAACCAAGCGATTGTAAAAGAGGATAAAGACAGGACTGATAAACTGTAAAATAGTTGCTGTCGCTGCATTTGAGTATTCTACACAGAGATAGAAAAAATACTGAACTGAAAAAATCCCCAAAATAGCATAGGCTAAAAAGGGTAGGTAATTTTTCTTATCTCGCCAAATATCTAGCACTTGCGATTTTAATTGTATTGCAGACCAAATGAGCACAAGACTCCCTGCCAGTGTCAAACGCATAGAGGTAATCCAGCCCGAAGACACCTGGTAATGAGTAAAGAAATACTCTCCTAGAATCCCACAAATTCCCCATATTAAGCCGGATAGGAGCGAATAAATAGTTCCTTTAACAATCTTTTTCTGATACTGATTCATACCTTTATTGTAACACGAAAGGAAAAAAGAAAAAAGTGGCAATCCATTGATTAGCCACTTCATTTAGAAAAGTTTAAAGAACTTATCGTCTCGTCGTTGAAGAAGAAGGTCTAGTAGCGCTTGAATTGCTACTATTGTTAGAACTACTACTTGAACTGCTATTTGAACTAGTACTTGAGCTAGAAGGAGTTGGCAATGTGCTAACGATGCTTGACCAAGCGTTTTGGTAATCTGCTTCACTTCCTCCAATAGCAAAGTGATAGCTTGTCGTAGGAGCTCCCGCCGTATTAGCCCAATAGCTCGTTACAGTAGAACCTGAAAGATCAACTGTTTTTCCATTAACGGATACTTTGCCAGGCTTCTGCCCTGTAGATCTGAGGACCTGAGACTGGGTCACACTAGAATCAAGATTAAAGCGTTCATTGCCCCAAACACCAGGCTCAGCCTGTTGGATAGCGTTGACCAAGTAAGCCATATATTTGGCATTTCGATAATGCCCAGCCCCCTTAGCCATTGGGCGGTTATCATCATGCCCTAGCCAACCACCTAGAGTCAATCTTGGTGTTGACAGCATGAGCCACATATTTTCATCTTCATTAGTTGTACCAGTCTTACCAATCCAGTCTGCACGAGCTAAGCTTGAATTGATGGAAGCCAAATCCGTTTGGAAACTTGAAGTGATCCGAGATGAAATCACCTCACGAAGCAAACTCTGCATAATTGTTGCCGTTGCCTTCGAGTACACTTGAACTGGTTTGTCTTGGAATTCATAGATTACCCTACCGTCAGGTGATTCAATCTTAGAAATCACATGTTTCTGATGGTAAACACCGTTATTAGCAATTGTTTGATAACCATTGGTATGCTGGGCAACTGTGACTTCAATCCCACCACCCATAGGCAGACTTTCGATACCGTACTCCGGAATCTCGTAACCCATTTTCTCCATGTAACCCTTGACATCCACACCCTTCTCACGTAGCATGCGATAGGTCCAATAGGCTGGGATATTCCACGAATAGTTCAAGGCTTCACCCAAAGTCATCATGCCTGTACCTGGACTATTTACATACATGATAGGATTGCCATTAGAGAATTTTGTCGGATAATTGGACAAGATACTAGCGCTACCCATCAAGCCTTGGTCAATGGCAATACCGTAGGCCAATAAAGGCTTGGTTGTAGAGGCTGGCGAGCGCTTAGTGTCAAAGGCGTGATTGTTTTGGTTTATTTGGTAATTACGACCACCAACAAAGCCTAGAACAGCCCCCGTTTTATTGTCCATCAAAACATTCCCTACTTCAGGCTGCCCAGTCGAATCATCTACCAAACGACCGTAGTTAGCAACTGCATTTTGCATGGCAGTATGGATTTTTTTATTGATTGTTGTCGTGATTTTATAGCCACCGTTACTTAGTTCCTGCTCAGCTCGCTCATGATAGGCCTTTTGAACTGCTTCCTTTTTCAACTCCTGACTAGAGACATTGTCCTGTTGAACTAAATAATCATACATACGGTCTGTCGCTTCAGCCATAGCCGTAAAGTAAAGGTAATCCCTCGAAACAGCATTGATAGTTCCTGATGGCAAAAAATCTTGTTTGAGATTATAATCCTTGTACTGGTCGTATTCTTCCTGAGTCAGAGCACCCGTACGGTACATGTTGTAGAGAACATCCTTGGCCCGCTTCAAACCAAGTTTTAAGTCTTCATCACTCTTTAACTCTCCAGTATTTTCATAAGGGGAATAAGTAATCGGACTCTGTGGCAAACCTGCTAGGAAGGCGGCTTGGGGAATACTCAACTTGTTGGCATCGATACCGAAAATCCCTTCAGCAGCTTGCTGGGCACCTGCAATATTCTGCCCTTTATGATTTCGACCAAAGGGAGCAACATTGAGATAAGTCGTCAAAATTTCATCCTTGCTCATGCTGCGTTCCAAGGCAAGGGCATCGACAATTTCTGTAGCCTTACGAGCCAAAGTCGGAGCATCTCCGACCACTTGTTGCTTGATTAACTGTTGGGTCAAGGTCGAGCCACCGCTAGATGAGCCCAAGCCTGCAAAGGTTCCCAAAGTCGCCCGAATCACAGCTTTTGGTACAACCCCTTTATGTTCAAGAAAATGTTCATCCTCAGTTGCAACGATAGCCTTTTTGAGATTGTCCGATATTTCCTCAGATGAGACAGAAGTTCTCAGTAGGTCACTCTCAATAGATGCAATGACACTCCCATCTGCGTAAACAATTTCTGAGATGGAAGAAATATTTTTAACCTGCTTGACCAAGTCCTCCGCTTGGGGAACCTTGGCCTTGTCAAACAAAGCAACTCCATAACCAAGAGCTACACCAGCACCAAAAAGTCCACCGATAAAGCCTAGAATAAAGAGAGTATTCAAAATTCCCTTAATAGCAACTAAAATGCTACCTAGGATAGCCAGAACTTTCCCACCTGTCCCATCCGACTTCTTCTCTTCTGAGACTTTCTCTGATTTTCTATGATTTATTTTTGATTTTACTAGCTGGAAAAATTCCAGCATTTTTCGTTTTAATTCATTTAATTGATTTTGCATGGATTTCCTCACTTTATCTATTATACCATAAAAGGTAAACTTTCAATAAAATAGCCACTTTCTTCCCTATTCTACTAGGCTATTGCCCAAGTTTGTGATACAATAGGTAGAAACAATAATTTTAAAAAGGAGAAAAGACACATGCACATTTTTGATGAGCTAAAAGAGCGTGGTTTGATTTTTCAAACGACTGATGAAGAAGCTTTGCGTAAAGCCCTAGAAGAAGGTCAAGTTTCTTATTATACTGGCTACGATCCAACTGCTGACAGCCTTCACCTAGGCCACCTTGTCGCAATCTTGACAAGTCGTCGCTTGCAACTAGCAGGTCACAAACCTTATGCGCTCGTTGGCGGTGCTACAGGTCTCATCGGAGATCCGTCCTTCAAAGATGCTGAACGTAGTCTCCAAACAAAAGACACAGTAGATGGCTGGGTCAAGTCTATCCAAGGACAACTTTCTCGTTTTCTTGATTTTGAAAATGGGGAAAATAAAGCTGTCATGGTCAACAACTACGACTGGTTTGGCAGCATCAGCTTCATTGATTTCCTCCGTGATATCGGAAAATACTTTACTGTCAACTACATGATGAGCAAGGAGTCTGTGAAAAAACGGATTGAAACAGGAATTTCTTACACTGAGTTCGCCTACCAAATCATGCAAGGTTACGACTTCTTCGTCCTTAACCAAGACCACAACGTAACGCTTCAAATCGGTGGTTCTGACCAGTGGGGAAATATGACAGCTGGTACCGAATTGCTTCGTCGTAAGTCTGACAAGACTGGTCACGTTATCACAGTTCCGCTTATCACAGATGCAACTGGTAAGAAATTTGGTAAATCAGAAGGAAACGCAGTCTGGCTCAATCCTGAAAAGACTTCCCCATACGAAATGTACCAATTTTGGATGAACGTTATGGACGCAGACGCTGTTCGCTTCTTGAAAATCTTTACTTTCTTGTCACTTGATGAGATTGAAGACATCCGTAAACAATTTGAAGCAGCTCCACACGAACGCTTGGCTCAAAAAGTCTTGGCTCGTGAAGTCGTTACACTCGTTCACGGCGAAGAAGCCTACAAAGAAGCCCTCAACATCACTGAGCAACTCTTTGCAGGAAACATCAAAAACCTTTCTGTTAAAGAGCTCAAACAAGGACTTCGTGGTGTACCAAACTACCAAGTACAATCAGACGAAAATCACAATATCGTGGAACTGCTCGTCTCATCTGGTGTAGTTAACTCAAAACGCCAAGCCCGTGAAGATGTCCAAAACGGAGCTATCTACGTAAACGGTGACCGCATCCAAGACCTTGACTATGTCTTAAGTGACGCAGATAAGCTTGAGAACGAACTGACTGTTATCCGTCGCGGTAAGAAAAAATACTTTGTATTGACTTACTAAACTGTTCAACATTTACCTATAAAAAAGGAGTTAACCTCGAGAAAGGTAACTCCTTTTTGTTGTTGATAACCACATCTATCTAGCCTTAATAGACAGGCTACGCAGGACTATGCGTAAGGTTGTTAGATTATGTAAGATAGAGAGATTTGAAGGACTGAGCCAATTAAACAAGCCAAAGCCAATCAAACTACTATTTACGACAACGGTATCTTGAATATTCTTCTTGATGAGTGTTTGCAAAGATGATGATAGCGAATCCAACTCTTGGAAGAAATCCAAGCGATTATCTAACAATAAGATATCACTCATCTGCTTAGAAATATCTGCACTCTCATTCATCACCACACCGATATCTGATAGGGTTAGAGCAGCTGAGTCATTCAAGCCATCTCCAACCATCAAAATAGTGTGACCTGCTTTCTGCAGTTCCTCTACTAGCTCAAATTTCCCATCAGGTTTCAAGTCTGTATAGACCTGATCAAAGGGCAAATCTTTGACTAATTCCTCTGTTCTAACCAAGGTGTCCCCTGTTGCCAGAATCAATTTTTTCCCTTGTGCCTTAAGTTTCTCCAAGGCTGCTTTTGCTTCTTTTCTCAAAGGAGTATGAATACAGAACATTCCAATCAATTCATTCTGGTAGGCTAAGAATAAGAGATTGTAGTGGCTCTTATACTCTTCAATTAAAGCATTTTGTTCTGAACTGATATGAATCTGCTCATCCTGCATCAAGACATAATTCCCAATAAGAACTGGTTGCCCATCTATATGAGATTTAATCCCCTTGCTTGCGATATATTGGAGTTTCCCATGCATTTCCTCATGTTCAATTCCCTCTATCTCAGCTTGCTTGACGATGGCATTAGCAATAGGATGATAAATGTGTTCCTCAAGACAGGCACTGATTCTGAGAATATCTTCCTCACTATAGTCCCCAAAAGGTAACACCTTTTCAACTATAGGATAACTAGTTGTGATTGTTCCCGTCTTATCAAACAAGAAAGTATCAACTTCCAGATATTTCTCCAGAACATCCCCATCCTTAATCACCATTTCACGATTCAACCCCTCCTTGATAGCTGTCAAATAAGCTACAGGAGTAGAGATTTTCAAAGCGCAGGAGAAATCGACCAATAGGAAAGAAATAGCCTTAGAAAAAGAACCTGTCAATAGGTAAGTCAGACCAGCCCCCAAGAAATTATATTTGACGACCTTATCCGCCATCTTGATGAAATAGCGTTGTTTCGTTTTCTTGTTTTCTTCAGATTTCTTCATCAACTCAATCAGTTGTAAAATCCGGCTGTTCATCTGATTATCGGTTACACGAATGCGTAACTCTCCAGTTTCTAATACTGTATTTGCACAAACCAAATCAGACTCTCTTTTTTCAACTGGAAAACTCTCTCCTGTCAAGGAACTTTCGTTGACCATACCTAAACCTGAAACTACTTGTCCATCAAACAGAATTTCATTTCCTTGAGATAGGACCAAGACATCTCCTATTTGAACATCGGAACTCTTGATACTAACGACCGTATCGCCCTGTACTAGGAATACATCGCTCTCTTTTGCAAGAAGGCTTTGTTCTAAATCTGTTGCAGTTTTTTTCAAGGACCACTGATCTAAATGATTCCCCAAATCAAGCATAAACATGATATTGCTAGCTGTCTTGGATTGGTTCATAAACAAGGACAATAAAATCGCCGAACAGTCCAAGACCTCCATCGTTAGTTCCTTACGCGCTAGTGTTTGATAGGCTTCTCTGATATAACCCAAAGCCTGATAACAAGTCCATATATAGCGAATAGGATACGGCACAAAACTACGAAAAAGTACACGCTTAATCGCTGCACCTGAAACAATAGAATAAGCACTCTCTTCTCTACGAATGGGAAGAGTCATCAACTCAGAAACTTTCCCTTTATCAATTCTTTTTAAAAAGGCTTCTGCATTATCTAATACAGAAAAGCCTTCTTTTATGCGTAGAGTAAAGTGCTGTTGATCCATGTAAAACTGGATGGACTCAATCCCCTTTTCATCTCTCGCCAAGGAACGAAGATAGTCTTGAATATCCAAGGTGAGTGAAAAAGAAGATGATAGTCGGATATGTTGGTATCCTCTATGTAGCACTTTAAAAGACATATTATTCCCCTATAAGGCTATCTAATTGCTCTTCTTTTTTCTCTTGCTCGTACAAATATTTGGCATCTTGCAAGACATCGTCTCCATGTTGCTTCACAACAGAAACAGATGCATCTAGCTCGTCTTTCAACTTGTAAGCCTTAGCCAAAGCTTTAGAATAACCTTTTTTAGCTTCCTTACTTGCCAAGATTTTCAAACCAAGGGTACCAAATGCGACACCACCCAAAAAGAGTGATGATTTTTTCGCAACTTTTGCGACGGTTAGTACTTCTTTTAACATACTTATTTCCTCCTTATCATTATTATATAGCAATTTAGATATAAAAGCAATTTCATTTTATAAATTGGAGAATTATACTCAATGAAAATCAAAGAGCAAACTAGGAAACTAGCCGCAGGCTGTACTTGAGTACGGCAAGGCGACGTTGACGTGGTTTGAATTTGATTTTCGAAGAGTATTAGTTTTATTTCTACTGAATCTCCCATCTACTTATTCCTAAAGTTGCTTTCATTTGCCTCTTTTGATACACTTAAACTATGAATACAAATCTCAAACCCAAACTTCAGCGTTTTGCTTCTGCGACTACCTTTGCCTGTCCTATCTGTCAAGAAAATCTGACTCTGGTAGAGAGTAGTCTCAAATGTAGCAATCGCCATTCTTTTGACTTGGCGAAATTCGGCTATGTCAATCTAGCCCCTCAAATCAAGCAATCTGCTAACTATGACAAGGAAAATTTTCAAAACCGTCAACAAATCCTAGAAGCCGGCTTTTATCAAGCTATTCTAGAGGCCGTCTCTGATTTACTTTCAAACTCAAAAAATGCCAAAACAATTTTAGATATCGGTTGTGGCGAAGGATTCTATTCTCGCAAACTCCAAGAAAGTCATCCTGACAAAACCTTCTATGCCTTTGATATTTCCAAAGATTCCGTCCAAATCGCTGCCAAGAGCGAACCCAACTGGGCAGTCAATTGGTTCGTTGGCGACCTAGCTCGTCTTCCTATAAAAGACGCCAGCATGGATATCTTACTTGATATCTTTTCCCCTGCCAATTACGGAGAATTTCGTCGCGTTTTATCCAAAGACGGTATCTTGATAAAGGTCATTCCAACTAAAAATCACCTCAAGGAAATCCGTCAGAAGGTACAAGACCAGCTGACAAACAAGGACTATTCCAACCAAGATATCAAAAATCATTTCCAAGAACACTTTACCATCCTATCTAGTCAAACTGCCTCTCTGACTAAAACTATCACAGCAGAGCAGCTCCAAGCCCTACTCAGTATGACTCCTCTCCTCTTTCACATTGACCAGAGCAAGATTGACTGGAGCCAACTGACAGAGATTACCATTGAGGCTGAGATTCTGGTTGGGAAAGTACTATAATTGATACAAAAAACCGCATTTCAAGAAGATCTGCGGTTTTAAATTTCAATTTTTAAACTATCTATCCCAAAAGTCTAAAACATTTAAAGCTTTTAGCTTCTCCATTTATTTTCGATTCGAAATAAAAAACTTATCAATAAATAGCAAGTGAAATAAGGCAAGTACAGATCCCCAGAAACTACCTCGAAGAGAGATTTCTTGATGATTGAGAGGAAACAAATCATGGTTACCTATATAGAGGCAGGTCAAAATGATAAATAAAATCCAAAATAAATCAGTCCATCTATATTTTGAAAAATATTTTTTCCACATAAAAATACCTTCTTTCCTACAATCATATTATAATACTTTATGTAAGCGAATACAAGAGGTATGAGGTAATCAACTAAGAAGAAATATAAGGCTGAAGACGATAAAAAAACTCATTTCCAAGCGTTTAAGGTGTCTATGATTTCTCTCTTTTTAATACAAGATTGACCCAAATCCACAGTATTCAAAAAAAGCGAATTTCAATCGAAATTCGCTTTATAGGAAAGTGTATTAGTATAAATCTTGTATCTTAGTTCAAGTGCCAGATATCTTCGTTGTACTGAGCGATTGTACGGTCAGATGAGAAGAATCCTGCTTTAGAAATGTTAACGATGACTTTATCCAACCATGCGTCACGGTCTTCGTAGTCAGCCAACATTTGCTCTTTCACTTTGATGTAGTCTTCCAAGTCAAGAAGAGTCATGAACCAGTCTTTGTTGATCAATTCATTGTAAAGACGTTCCAAGCGCTCTTTGTTTCCAGCTGCAAGAACTGCATCGCTAACGATGAAGTCAACCAATGGTTTGATAGCTTCACGAGCGTAGAATTCGCTTGATTTGTAAGCTGCTTTTGCGTAAAGGTCGATAACAGTTTCTGAATCTTCACCAAAGATGTAGATGTTTTCGTCGCCAACCAACTCAGCGATTTCCACGTTAGCACCGTCCATAGTACCAAGAGTCAAAGCTCCGTTCAACATGAATTTCATGTTACCAGTACCTGAAGCTTCTTTAGAAGCAAGTGAGATTTGTTCTGAGATGTCACATGCTGGGATAAGGAAGCTTGCTGCAGTAACGTTGTAGTTTTCAACCATAACTACTTGCAAGTGTGGAGCTACTGCTGGATCGTTAGCAATAACTTCTGACATGCAAAGGATCAAGTGGATGATGTCTTGAGCAATTGTGTAGGCTGGAGCTGCTTTACCACCAAAGAAGATTGTGATTGGGCGAGCAGGGATGTTACCAGCTTTGATGTCAAGGTATTTGTGAATCACATACAAAGCGTTCATTTGTTGGCGTTTGTACTCGTGAAGACGTTTGATTTGGATATCAAAGATAGAGTTTGTATTGATTTCCACACCTTGGTGTTCTTTCAAGTGACGAGCCAATTTACGTTTGTTGTGAGCTTTGATGCTTTCCAATTTTTCTTTGACAGCTGCTTTGTCTTCGTAAGACAAGAGTTTTTCAAGCTCATCAGCTTCATGGTGCCAACCTTCTCCAAGAATCTCATCCAAGTAGTGAGACAAGCTTGGGTTAGCATGCATGAGCCAACGACGGAAAGTGATACCGTTTGTTTTGTTGTTGAATTTTTCTGGGTAAAGGTCGTAGAAAGCTTTCAACTCAGAATTTTTCAAGATTTCAGTGTGAAGTGCTGCTACTCCGTTAACGCTGTATCCGTAGTGGATATCCATGTGAGCCATGTGAACACGTCCGCTCTCATCGATGATTTGAACAGCTGGATCTTTCACTTCTGCTTTCACGCGACGGTCCAATTCTTCGATGATTGGTACCAAGTGAGGAACCACTTCTTGCAAGAATTCAAGAGGCCATTTTTCAAGGGCTTCAGCAAGGATTGTGTGGTTAGTGTAGGCAGTCATGCTACGAACGATTGAGATTGCTTCGTCAAGCTCGATACCACGTGCAGTCAAAAGACGGATCAATTCAGGGATAACCATTGATGGGTGAGTATCGTTGATTTGTACAACTGCGTAGTCAGCAAGGTCATGCAAGTTGCTTCCTTTTTCGATTGCTTCGTCGATGATCAATTGCGCACCGTTTGAAACCATGAAGTATTGTTGGAAGATACGGAGCAATTCACCTTGCTTGTCGCTATCATCTGGGTAAAGGAAGAGAGTCAAGTTGCGAGCGATATCTGTCTTGTCAAAGTTGATACCGTCTTTAATGATTGAAGAATCAACTGAATCCAAGTCAAACAAACGCAAGCGGTTCTTAGTTTCTGTCTTGTAACCAGGTACATCGATATCGTAAAGAGTTGATGTCAATGTGAAGTGTGCAAATGGCACTTGGTAGCTACGGCTTGAGCGAACCAACCAGTTTTGCTCTGTCAACCATGCATTTGGAATTGTTTCTTGTTGGTTGTTTTTAAGAACTTGTTGGAAAAGACCAAAGTGGTAGTTCAAACCAACACCGTCACCATTCAAACCAAGTGTAGCGATTGAGTCGATAAAGCAGGCTGCCAAACGTCCCAAACCACCGTTACCAAGTGATGGTTCCAATTCTACTTCTTCAACTTCGATCAAGTCTTTACCTGCAGCTGCAAGTTCTTTTTTAACATCGTCGTAAAGACCAAGGTTGATCAAGTTGTTTGACAAGAGTTTACCAATCAAGAACTCAGCTGAGATGTAGTAAACTTTTTTCTTACCAGTGTTGACTGGTTTTTGGCTGCTTGCAAGCTTGCTGTAGTTAAGAAGAGCCAGGTAAAGCTCTTCATTGCTACATTCTGCAATGGTTTTATTGTAACGATTTTGTACAAATTCTTGTAGTGATAACATGTTTAAGGTGTCTCCTGATATTGTATTATTTCTTTAATTCTACCAAATTTTCATTGATTCGGCGATAGATTGTTGTCAAGTCAAGCAAAGTTTCTTCGACAGCTGGTGTCAATTGATCTTCAGTCATACGCCAAGACCAGTTTCCACCAAGGGTAGATGGAAAGTTCATACGAGCTGCCTCATCCAATTCTAGCAAATCTTGCATAGTTGCAATTGCCATGAAGCTGACTGATGAAAAGACTGTACGAAGCATAGCATGTGGCACTGTTTCGTATTCTTTACGGTTAGTGTAGCGAGCCATGTATTCACGAGTCGCATCATCGATCTCGTTACGGTACCAACCAAGGACCGTATTGTTATCGTGTGTTCCTGTGTACATAACTGAGTTAGCAGGTGCCAAGTGTGGGCTATCGATACTTTCGTCTTCTGGGTTGAAGGCAAATTGAAGAATCTTCATTCCTGGGAAGCCAGTACGTTCACGCAATTCGATAACTTCGTCTGTCATGAAACCAAGATCTTCTGCGATGATGTTTAACTCACCAAGCTCTTCCTTAACGGCTGCAAAAAGCTTGTAGCCGGGACCTTTCACCCACTCACCAGGTGCTGCTGTGTCAGAACCAGCAGGGATTTCCCAGTAAGATTCGAAACCACGGAAGTGGTCGATACGAACGATATCATAGATTTTGAAGCTTTCACGCAAGCGTTCAATCCACCATTTGTAACCATCTTTGTCCATTGCTTCCCAGTCATAGATTGGGTTACCCCAAAGCTGACCAGTTG